>JANLUN010000814.1:0-11173 GCA_031363505.1 Planctomycetota bacterium
GCGTTCGCTCGCGGTCGTAGGCGGTTGGTGCGTGTTCCACAACGAGGGCTGCGTGCTGCACAAGCTCGGCGCGGAAGAAGGCGACCGGTGGAAGTACAAGCCCTGGCGCTGCATCGCGTTTCCGCTGGAGCGTTCGGCCGATGGCCAGTGGCACGTGCGCCAATGGGCTCACCGCGGCGAGGCGTGGGATCTCTTCTGTCTGAACCCCGACGAATCGCCGAAGTCCGCGCGCGAGACGCTGCGCGACGAGGTGCAGTTCGTGGTCGATATGGAAAGCGGCAAGGAATCCTGGCGACGGATCGGCGCGATCCGATCGGGTGAATGAACCTCGGCGGTTCTCGCGCGCGAACCGTGGACGTCGCGGTCATCGGCGCGGGTCCGGCAGGCGCGGTCGCGGCCGAACATCTCGCACGCGGCGGCGCGAGCGTCGTGCTGATCGAGAAGGAGTCGCTCCCGCGCTACAAGACCTGCGGCGGCGGACTCGTGCGCCGCGCGCTTCGGTTCCTGCCCCAGGGCTTCGAGCTGCCCGCGCAGGACGAGTGTCGGACGGTGGAGCTGCGTTTCGCGTCGGGGCTCTCGTTCCGCGTAGAGCGCGCCGAGCCCATCGTCGCGATGACGATGCGCTCGGAGCTCGACCACGCGCTCACGCAAGCGGCCGTGCGCGCCGGCGCGGAGCTGCGATCTCCGTGTGAGCTCGTCGGTCTCGCGCAGGACGCGGTCGGCGTCGACCTGACCACCTCGACGGGTCGCTTGCGCGCACAGATCGTCATCGCGGCGGACGGCGCGCTCAGCCGAACGGCACGACTCGCGGGCTGGAGTGAATCCGTCGACACGGTCGCGGCCATCGAGGCGGAGATCGCGCTCACCGTGGATGCGATCGCTCCGTTCCGCGGGATCGCGCGATTCGATCTCGGCACGCCCCAGGCGGGCTACGGATGGATGTTTCCTAAACGCGGACAGCTCTCCGCGGGCGTGCTCTCGATGCGCCGGAAGAGCGGAGGTTTGCGCGATGCGCTGCAGAGCTACCTCGGCACGATCGGTCCACGCGGCGTCGTCTCCAGCGAGGAGCACGGCTTCGTGATCCCGATCGCGCCGCGGCGCACGGGTTTCACGCGCGGCCGCGTGCTCCTCGCCGGCGACGCGGCCGGCCTCGCCGATCCCGTCACGGGTGAGGGCATCTCGCTCGCGATGCACAGCGGCCGCCTCGCGGCGGAGTCGGTGCAGTGCGCGCACTTCGACGTGCGCAGGTCCTGCGCCGCGTATGAAGCCGGACTGAAGCGCGAGATCCTGGCCGACCGGCGCATCGCACGCGCGCTCGCGAGTCTGCTCTACCACCGGCCGAAGATCGCGCAGAGTCTCTTCGAGCGCGGGGGTCGCGCGCTGTGCGACGCGATGACGGACGTCATCTGCGGAGAGCGAACGTACCGCGAACTCGTGTTTTCGCCGCGCAGCTATCTCAAGTTGCTGCACGCGCACGCCGGCGCGCGTGCCTGAGACGCGCCCGCTACTTCTCGTCCCCGGAACGCTCGCGCTTGGCCGGCCGGATGTCCCAGTACTCGTTCCACGCCACGCGATCGAGCCGCTTCATCTCGGGCGGATTCGCGGGCAGCTTGTAGCTCTTCTGGTCGCGCCACCACTTGGTCCACAGATTCGGATCCTTCCCGCTGTCCTCACCGGTGAGGTGCACGAGCGCGAGCCGGACGTCGTCCATGTGTCGATCGGCCTGATTGACACCGACCTTGCTCAAGAGCTCGAAGATCGCGGCGACCGCTTTCTCGGAGTGAATGTTTCCCAAGCTCAGGATGCGCGCGCGCACCGCGGGGTACGTGCGCTGGCTGAACGGATCGTCGATCAGGATGTCGATCGAGCTCACGCTGCCGTGGCGGCCGATCGCCCGCAGCGTGGCGGGGTACAGCTCCTCGTCCTTTTGAAGCGCTTCACGCGAACCCTTCACGAACGCGTGTAGCGCTTCGAGCGCGTGCGGATGACGCATGCGGCCGAGCGCTTCGACGGAAGCACGCTTCACCGTCGCGTCGTCGTCCTTCAAGCCGCGCGCGATGCCGTCGACGACCTTGCCGTCGAGGACGTCTATCGAGGCGCGGATCGCGCGGATGCGGTCCTCGGTCTTGCCGGACTTGAAGGCGGTGTCGAGCTCGGTGACGGCGGCCTCGACGCGCTTCGGATCCGCGGGAGCAGGGTCTTGGAACGTTGCGGGTAGCACGAAAGACAGCGCGAGAATGAGGTTCAACATCGTCATCGACTCCTGGAGAGCGTGGCTTCGGATCGGCCGGCCGTCGTGATCCTACTCCATGGCCGTGTCACGGCCCGATCGTGAATTGCACCGCACCTGTCAACCCGATCGGATAAATCGCCGCGTGCAGATCGCGCGACCAGAACTGAGCGCACACGGTCGAACCTGAGACGAGGCGCGGGTCGATGCCCGACGCGATCCAGGCGCCCATGTCGAACGCGTAGTTGCCCGAGCAATCGAGCGGCGGCAAGTTCCCGCCCGACATCTGTCCCGGAGCACGGACGATCGGTGGACCCACGCACAGCGTTCCACCCTGGAACGGAGTGTTCGCCGGCCCCGCTCCGTACACCAGTCGTCCGAGCTGATTGTTCAGCACCAAGTTCGCGGCGAGCGTGAAGCTACCCGCTCCACCGCTCGCGCTCGGCACACCGCTGAAGGAGATCGCGGGCAAGCAGCCTTGCGAGTTCACCTTCGCCGTGCAGTACACCACAGCCGCTCCGCTGCGGCTGCACACGCCGCGCGGGCTCGCGAGCGCGGCTTGTAGCGCGGCGTGCTCGATCGCGGTGCCTTGATTGCCGTTCGTCTGCGCGACATCGCAGCCGCTGTGCGTGTGAATGCCGATCGTCACGCCTTGCTGATCCCAGTGAAGCGCCGAGCCGGATTCTCCGGACGTCGTGTCGACGAGATACTCGAGCGAGCTTCCGTGCGCCGCGAAAAACGGCCCGCGGTGAGTCTGCTGCGCAAAGTTCGAACTCGGAGGCGTGAAGTCCGAGCCGAAGCCGGTGACCCGGATCGTCACCGAGAGATCGACCGGCGGTGCACTCGCGGCGAGCGGGCGCGCGAGGTGTTGTCGCTCGAACGGCGTCAGGCCCGTGTTCGGGTTCGCGTAGCAACCGAAGTAGCACCAGTCGGCACCGACACCGCCCTCCTCGAACTGCAGCGACGTCACGTCGATCGCGTACTGGTCTTCGGGCGCCGGGTGGAAGATCGTGCCCGCCCCGTTCGACACCGGGACGTTGAACTCCGCGACGGAGGCCTCCGCCGCACAGTGTCCGGCCGAGAGCAGACAGTGATTGCAGTCCTCGATCAGGAACGCCGTGCACAGCGCCGGCAGGACGCGCGCGCTCGAGCGATCGTTCGAGACCACGCGATCGTCGCTCTTGCCACACACGGCGACCAGGTTCGAAGGCTGCACGCCGGCAAGGACTCCGTCGAGCACGATGCGCACCGCGCTGCCGCCCGGCTCGCCGACGACTTCGATCAGGACCGCGTCGCCGTTGAAGTACGCGGATTGATTGCGCCACTCGCGACACGTCTTTTCCGAAAGCTCCTGCACGCCTCCGTCGCGGGCCGACACGAGACGAAGCGTCGCATCACCCAGGTCGATCGAACGGAACGACAAGCGCAACCAGAGCGCGCCGTGGAACTCGACGAGGTGCGAGATCACGACCGACGGTGCGTCCGCCGCACACTCGACCCAGCCCGAATCGAATCCGTGCTCGACGGAGATGCTCGGCAGATCGGCGGGCGTCGCGAGCACGAGCGCAGCCGATCGAACGAAACGCGCGCAGCGCAAACCGCGCGAAGTGTGCAAAGGGTTCATGATCGACCCCGCAACCGACGCTGGGCGAGGATAGCCACGACCATGGAAGCCCGCGAGCGCGAAACATGCCGACCGACGTCAAACGCCGGGTGCGTGGATTCCCGCACACGATGACCAACTAGAGCCCGGCGGATCGCTCTGCCGCGGAGCGATAGACGGCGAGCTCGACGGTCTCGAATGCGTGCATCAGAAGCGCGCGCTCGATCTCGCCGCGCATCGCCGCCGCGCTCTCGAACTCATCACGACCCACCTCCACACGCGCGCGCGTTCCGTGGTCGCGCACACGCAGCACGGAAAGGCCCAGCCCGCGCAGCGTCTCTTCGCTCTGTTCGATGCGCAGCAGTCGCTCGCGGGTCACGCGCGTTCCAACTGGCAAGCGCGACGCAAGGCACGCGGACGCCGGCTTGTCCGCCACCTCGAGACCCGCTTCGCGCGCGTACCGCCGCACGTCGTCCTTCGAGAAGAGGGCCTCGGAGAGCGGCGCCACGACGCCGAACTCCCGCGCTGCGCGCGCCCCGGGCCGGTCGTCGAGAAGGTCGTCCGTGATCTCGCCGAACGCGAGCGCGCGAAAGCCTTGCGCCTTCGCCCACGGCTCCATCGCGCGGAACAGCGCCGACTTGCAGAAGTAGCAGCGGTCGCCGCGATTGGACTGGTAGAGCTCGTCGTCCATCTCGTCGGTCGAGAGCTCGACGAGGCGCACGCCGATCGACTGCGCGACGCGACGCGCGGCGTGGAGCTCCGCGCGCGGAAGCGACGGCGAATCCGCGATCAGTCCCGCTGCGTCCGCGCCGAGTTCAACGAACGCCGCGTGGAGCAGCACGGTCGAGTCGACGCCGCCCGAGAACGCGACGGCGACACGCTCGAGCTCGCGCAGTCGCGATGCCAGGTGTGCGCGCTTCGCGTCGTATTCCATGTCGTCCCCCATGTCACCCACGAGCTAGACCGCGCGACCGTCGAGATAGAGCCGGATCTTCGCGACGTAGCCCTCGGCGCTCTTCTCGATCGCCATCACTTCGGCGTCGGTCAGCGGGCGTACGATGCGCGCGGGAACACCGGCGACGAGCGATCGCGGCGGAACCTCGAATTTCTCCTTCACCACCGCGCCCGCGGCGACGAGCGACTGCGCACCGATCTTCGAGCCGCCGAGCAGGATGGCGCCCATGCCGATCAGGCAGCCGTCCTCGACGCGCGCACCGTGCAGCACGCAGCGGTGTCCGATCGTCACGCTCGAACCGATCACGTTCGGCACGTCGGTGTCGGCGTGGATTATCGTCAAGTCTTGGACGTTCGTGCGCGGTCCGATCGTGAGCGGCGCGTCGTCGCCGCGCAGCACGCAGCCGAACCACACGCCGACGTCACGGCCGAACGTCACGTCGCCGGTGACGACCGCGTTCGAAGCGACGAACGCGCCGCCGGGAACCGGCCGCATCAAGCCTGCACGCGGGAAGAACGTCATGAGGTGCTCGCTCCCACGAGGGCGAACGCCAGCGCGTTGTTCAACGCGTGAATGGCCCAGACCGCGGAGAGACGCTGCGTGCGGAGCATCACGGAACCCAGCACGACGCTGAGGCCGAACACGGGGAGGAACGCACTCTCGCCGTGCAGAGCGGCGAAGAGCAACGACGTCAGGACGACGCCGCCCTTTTCGCTGAAGTTCTGGACGAGGAGCGGCTGGAGAAACGCGCGGAACAAGACCTCCTCGAAGAACGGCAGCACGACGACGCCGAGCGCGACGATCAGCGCGACTCGATCGCGCGGCAGCGTGTGAAATGCCTCCAGCGCGGATTGCGGTTCGAATTCGATGCCGAGCTTTCCGAGGATCCACGGCCAGACGAAGGCCAAGCCGACGAGCGTGGGCCAGCTCAATACGTAAGCGACGCAGCCCGTCGCGACGGCGCGAGCGTGCATGCCACGCCACAGGCCGAGCGCGCGCCATCCTTCGGGATCGAGGCTGTACGCGAAACGCGCGATCAGTGCGACGACCGCGCCCAAGACGGCGGCCGAGCGAACGAACGCGACCTGGATATCCAACGCATCCGAACGCACGGGCCAGATCGTTTGCAGCAACCCCATCGCCGCGCCTCCGACGAGGACCACGCCGAACACGTGCGAGAACCCCCACCGCGCGAACACGACGTTCCGCCCCGGGAAGATCCGCCGCGCGACGAGGATCGTCAGCGGCGCGAGCGACAATCCGGCGACGAGCAGCACGGCGCCGAGCTGTGCGCGCACGGCCCAATGGAGCGGGTCGATCGCGATCGTCTCGGCGAGACCCGGAGTCTGCATGCTGTCTTGCTTGCGTGCGAGCGATCAGCTCGCGGCCGGCGCCTTGGTGTTCTCGATCAGTCCGGCTTCCGGCGACGAAGCGTTCGCGTACAAGCGGCGCGGGATCCGTCCCGCGAGGAACGCCTGCCGTCCCGCCGAGCACGCGTCGCGCATCGCCCCCGCCATGCGCAGCGGCTCGCGCGCCGATGCGATGCCGGTGTTGAGCAGCACACCGTGCGCGCCGAGCTCCATCGCGATCGCGACGTCCGACGCGGTGCCGACGCCCGCGTCGACGATCACCGGCACGCGCACGAGCTCGAGGATGATGCGAATCGCGTTGGGATTCAGCACGCCTTGACCCGATCCGATCGGCGAGCCGGCCGGCATGATGCTCGTCGCGCCGAGCTCCTCCAGCCGCACCGCGAGGCGCGGATCGTCCGACGTGTACACGAGGACGTGGAATCCTTGCCGCACGAGTTCGCGCGTCGCTTCGAGCGTGCCGACCGGATCGGGAAGCAGCGTCTTCGGATCGCCGAGCACTTCGAGCTTCACGAGCTTCGTGGAGAGCACGTCGCGCGCGAGCTCCGCGGTCCGAACGGCGCTCGCCGCGTCGTAGCATCCGGCGGTGTTCGGCAGGATCGCGTAGCGCTTGCGGTCGATGGCGTCGAGAAGCGACGGCCCTTGACGCTGATCGAGGTTCACTCGGCGAACGGCGACGGTGACGCACTGCGTGCCGCTGATCTCGAGCGCTGCCGCGGTTTCCTCGAACGACTTGTACTTGCCGGTGCCGACGAGCAGCCGCGAGCGCAGCACGAGGTCGCCCAGCACGAGCGGCTCATCGGCGAATATCGTCGCGTCGGCGGCGTGCGTCATGTTCCTTCAGCCGCCGCCGACGAGGGTCACGACCTCGATGCGGTCGCCCGATTCGAGCCGGGTGACGCTGCGCCGAGTCCGCGTCACGAGCTCCCGGTTGCGCTCGACGGCGACGAGCTCCGGGCGCAGGCCGAGCTCGCGCACGAGATCCTCGACGGTGACTCCGTCCGCGACTTCGCGCGCTTCTCCGTTGACCTCGATCTTCACGTCGCTCTTCCCCGCGGGTGCGACATGCTAACAGGCGACCCTGCGTCAACCCACTCGGAGGAACGCGCACTTCAAGTAGTGGCTCTCCGGCAGAGTCAGTAGGACGGGATGATCGAGCGCCGCGCCGGCGAGCTCTTGGAGGAAGACCGTGCGCCGCGCGTCGTGCGCGGCGCGCTCCAAGTACTCCACGAACGTCGCCGCCGAGACGTTGTACGAGCACGACGCGCTGACCAGGCAGCCACCGGGCTCGATCAATTCGAGCGCGCGGCGGTTGACTTCGACGTAGCCGCGCGCCGCGCCGGCGACCTCGCGCCGGCTCTTGGCGAACGCCGGCGGATCGACGATGACGAGACCGTAGCGTTCCGATTCGCGCGCACGCGACCGCAGGTCGCTCATGCAGTTGGCGCGTGCGAAGTGCACGACGTTCGCCACGCCGTTGCGCGCCGCGTTCGCGAGCACGCGCTCCCCCGCCGCTTCCGACTGGTCCACGCACCAGACCTCGCGCGCTCCCGCGAGCGCCGCGCGGATCCCGAACAAGCCGTCGTAAGCAAAGGCGTCCATCACACGCCGGCCATCCGCGAAGCGGGCGGCCCTGCATCGGTTCGCGCGTTGGTCCAGATAGTGCCCCGTCTTGTGTCCGTGCATCACGTCGACTTCGTACGAGAGCTCGTCCTCGCGCACGACGAGCGGCGACGGCAGCGCGCCCGACACGATCTCGATGCGACGCGGCAAGTCCTCGAGGCGGCGCACGGCTCCGTCGGACCGGTCGACGACGCACTCGGGAGCGAACGGCATCTCTTCGATCAGCAGCTCGAGCACGAGCTCGCGCATCCGATCCGACGACTGCGTCCCGCTCTGCAGGACGAGAACCTTCCCGTAGCGGTCGACGACGAGGCCTGGAAACCCGTCGGCGTCTCCCGCGAGGACGCGGCACGCGCCGTCCGCCTCCGCGTATCCGAGCTCGGTGCGGTAGCGCCACGCGCGCGCGACACGCTCCGCGAAGAACGCGCGGTCCGGCGCGGCATCCGCGCGGGTCAAGAGTCGCAGCGCGATGCGCGACGTCGAGCTGTACACCGCGAAGCCGATGGGCTCCCCGCTCGGGCCTTCGACGCGCACGAGCGCGCCGGGTTCCGCCTCCACCGCGGTCACGTCGTCGCGAAAGGCCCACGGGTGACCGGTCGCGAGCCAGCGCCGGCCTTTGCCGTTGACGCGCACGCGGCCCGCGTCGAACGCGCCGCCGGAGTTCTGCGACCAGGCCGGAAGCACGAGGCCGCTGGGCGCGGACTCTTCGGATCGCGTGTCGGAGTTGGTCATTTCAATGCTCACCGACGAGCGTTCGGAACTCCGACTCACCGCGCAGCGACTCGAGATCGGGATCGGTTCGCGCCCACACGCGCTGTTTCGCCAGAGCGCCCGCGCCCTGGCGATTCTCTTCGAACTCGCGTCGCAAGAACTGCAGTGCGAGCGCCTTCTCGCCGAGCAACGCGAACGTGCACGCCATGTTGTAGTGCGTACCGGGCCCGGGCGTGATCTCGCGAAGCAGCGCGCGCGCCTCGACCGCGCGACCGGCGCGCGCGAGATAGCACGCACGCAGCACGCGCATGAAGTCGTCTTGCGCGATCTCCCATGCGCGATCGAAGTAGCGCCCGGCCTTCTCTTGATCCTTCTGTTTGACGTTCGCGTTGACGGCCAAGCTGACGAGCGCGCTGCGGCGCAGGAGCTGCACGCGCAGCAGTCCATCGAATCCGACGCCACGCTCTTTGAGAAGCGACTCGATCGCCTCGAGCCGCTCCACGGCCTTGGCCAGCTCGACCTCCGCGCGCTCCGGTTCGTCGTCTTGCGTGTACGAGGAACCGATCGCCATCTCGATCTCGGCCATGAGCTCGAGACCGCCGACGTACCGCCGCGCCACGCCCGAGCGCTCGATGTCGTCGCGCATGCGCACCGCGAGCGCGCGCGCCGCTTCGCTGTCGCCTTCGTCCGTGAGGTCGCGCGCGAGCGACAGCGCCCACGTCGACGGGAACGTCGGCTTCAGCGCCTCCTCGTTCGATTCCGCGCGCGCGAAAACCTGGCTGAAATCGCGCAGCGCGATCTGGATCTCCTCGAGTCGTTGGAGGAGCTCCGGATCGAGATCGGTCGGATCGTCGCCGGCGAGCTCGCGCAGTTTGGTGCCGAGCCGGCCCTGCTCCTTGCTCAGCGCATCGAACTGCGCGTACTGGATCGCGCGCAGGTACCAGTGCCGGCGCGGATCGTCGCGGGCGCGCGCGATCTCGGGCTTCACGTCCGCCCACGGTTCGAAGCCGGGCATCTCGGCGCGCGCGACGCTCGCGAGCGCGCGTCCGAGATCCGCGCGGAGCGCGAGCATGCGCGCGGTCGGCCACGCGGGGAAGCGCGGGTTGTTGAAGAGCAGCGCCGACGCGCTGAGCTCCGCCGAAAGCGTCGCATCCCAGCCGCCGCTGCCGTCGATCTCACTGCCCCAGCGATGCAGCTGGAGCTCGAGTTCGTACGCATGCGCCTCGCGTGCATGCTCGAAGACCTCGGGTGCCGGCCGTTCGCCCGGCGAACCGAGCGCGATCGCGCACACGGCGCGCGTGATCTCCGCGACCGCGCGTTGCCGCAGACAGGCTTCGTGGTCGTCGCGCCGGCTCTTCGATTGACGGTCGCTGCGTTCCGCGAGCAATCCGTCGAGGATCTCGACCTCCGCTGCGAGCGACGCGTCGGCTGCGCGCGGATCGCCGTCGGCTAGCAGTGCGAGAGCTTCGAGTTGGTGTGCGCGCGCGCGCCAGAAGCGCGAATCGCGATCGGCGCCGCCGGTCGTCGTCTCGAGCAGCGCTCGCGCGGCCGCGCGCGCCGACTTCGCATCGCTTCCCAGCGCCAACGCAAGTCGCGCGCGCTGGTAGCGACTGATGCGCGCGTCCATGCCCTGCGCTTCGAATCCCTCGAGGATGCTGGCCGCGCGCGCGGCATCCGCGAATTGCACGAGCCGGCGCAACAAGGTGTCGAACGCCGCCGCAGCCGCGCGCGCGACGCGCGGATCGGGATGTCGCGCGGCGACCAGCAGCGGTGCGCGCTCGCGCGGATCGAGACCGCCGCGCGGGTCATCGCCCAAGTTGCGCGCGTAACCGAGGAGCAGGTGGGCGAGCACGTCGCCGCCCTCCGCCGAAAGGACGCTCGCGGTCGCCGCGCTCGTGGAGAACGCGCGCACGATGCGCCGCGCGACGAGGCCCTGGGCCGCCGGCTTCTGAGCGAGGAGCCGAGCCGCGAGCACGCGCTCGCGAGCGCTCGCGTCGTCGACGAGCGCATCGAGTGCCTCGAGAGACTCGCGCTGCCCCAATTCACCGAGCGCTGCGACCGCGCGCTGTCGGAGCACGGCGTCGCCGTCGCGCGTGGCGACGGCCCTGAGCGCCGCGATGCGTTCCGCGAGCAGCGCATCGCCGAGCTCCGTTCGCCCGAGGAACGTCGCGAGCCAGCCGCGCGTGATCGCATCGGGATCGGCGAGCGCGCCGAGCGCGGGCTCGATCGAGGCGCGCGCACCGGTCTCGAGCACGAGCCACGCGCGCTCGCGGCGGATCTCGAGCGGCGACTTCGTGAGCCCGTCGAGCGCGGCCAATGCCACGGCTTCGCCGCCGTGCCGCAATTCATCGAGCGCGATGCCGCGCTCGGGCGCGGTCTGAGACTCGAGCGCCGCGATGCGTGCCGCGGCTGAAGCGCGTGGCGTTTGCGCGAGCGCGGCGGAGAGCAACGCGCCGAGCGCGATCACGCCCGTGCAGATCCGAACGGCGGGCGAAATCACGGCGAAGTGTCCTCCGGCTCGTCGGCGTTGCTCGGCTCTCCGTTCGCCGTAGGGGACGCGGGCGTCGCAGGCGCCGCTGTACGCGAGCTGCGGTACTCGAACGCCCTCCGCGAGAGGCCGACTTGGCGCGCCGCTGCGGTCAGGTTTCCGCGCTGCTCGCGGAGCGCCTCGCCGAGCATCG
>JANLUN010000824.1:0-19618 GCA_031363505.1 Planctomycetota bacterium
CCCACCGCCGCTGGCGCCTTCGGGGCATGAGCTGTGGCACGGACCAGGCTCTGAATGGGCACCGACGCCGCTGTACCGCCTTCGCCATGATTGCCGAATGGGCCGCGGCCAGCCTTCGGGGTGCTCACACGGGCCCGGCACTTGGATTTTGCCCTTGGAGCGGTTAGAATTCTGCCCACACCGCGCGGTGGAGCAGTCTGGCAGCTCGTCGGGCTCATAACCCGGAGGTCGCAGGTTCGAATCCTGCCCCCGCTACCAATACCTGGAGAGGACTTAGGTCATCCGACCCGAGTCCTCTCTGCTTTGCTGGTGGCAGATTGCTGCCGTCGTCCGCCGGGTGAGTGTCCCGTCGGTTCGCCGCGGGCTCACCGAATTGGAGGCGCGCTCAGCGACGCGCTGACCAAACTGCTCCGAGTGCCGGCGGCGCAGCGGCCGTGGGACGTGTCGCATTCGTTCAAGCCGGCAGCTTCCGGGCGCGCGTATATTTCGCCGCGTGGTAGGCGGTCGCGCGCGGCTCGAATTCGCCGCAACGCGGGTGGGCCGTTCGCACAACTCGGAACTCGAAAGGGAACTCCGCAATGCATTTGCGCACTTGGCCGGCAACAGTGCTCGCACTCCTCGCAACCCTCGGCGCGAGCTCGGCGGCGCCCGCCTCGAGCGCGCGCTCGACGCAGGCCGACGGGTTCCGCGCGTTGGACGGGGTATGGATCTACGTCGAGGACCGCACCGAGGGGCGCGCCAGCGAGGAGCAGCAGCCCAGCATGAGCGCGAGGGTCACGCTGCGCATCGAGGAGGATGCGGTCGTCTGGGTGCGCAGCAGGAGCCGCGAAATTCGCATGGCGCTCGACGGCTCGCCCACCGAAGTCGCTGGGGAGGGCTACATCTCGCGCTACCGCGGCGCATGGAAGGACGGCGCGTTCGAGTACCAGAGCGAGCCTGTGCCCAAGCCGGACAGCTCGAGCACCGGGCTGATCCGATGGGTGCTGCGCGTCACCACCGACGGATTGCTCGCGAGCGTCGAGACCGATTCGGGGTGGAAATCGGTGGCGCTCTACCGCCATCCAGAGGACATCGCGCTGCCCGCGCCGGCCAAGGCCGTGATCGGCGACATGGCGTGGCTGGACGGCGCGTGGGTCGGAACGCGGGGAACGGCGGGCGCGACGTCGATCGAGGAGCGCTGGAGCCCGCCGCTCGGTGGCGCGATGCTCGCCGTGTCGCGCACGGTCTCGAAGGGCAAGATGCGCGCGTTCGAGTACCTGCGCATCGTCGAGCGCGACGGCGGGCTGATCTATGTCGCGCAGCCGGACGGCGCTCCGCCGACCGAGTTCGTGCTCACCGAGCTGGGCACGACGGGCGCCGTGTTCGAGAACCCGCGCCACGACTCCCCGCAGCGCATCGTGTACGAGCTGTCGGCCGAGGGCGGCCTGAGCGCCTCGATCGGCTACGCCAAGGGCGGCCGTCCGCAGCGCTTCGAGTTCAAGCGCGAGGGCAGCTAGAGGTGCGCGCCGCGCGCGCGACGAGCTCTCGCGGCGCGAACTTGGCGTGACCGCTGTCGCGATCGGCGCGCTCCGCTGCACGTGGGCGTGCTCGTGGTGATGCAGTGGCCTGCCCATCTGGTCCTGAACTGCGTCGTGAACGCCGCGTGGACAGGATTGCGCACGGCAAGTACGGTGCGGAACATGTCCGACGAACAAGAGGTCTGCGCGTGACGAACCCCGAAACGCAGCTGGCGAGCTACTTCGCGAAGTACGAGCCGGCGATGTGCAAGCTCGGAAAAGCGCTGCGCACGAAGCTGCGTGCTCGGCTGCCCGGTCTGTTCGAAATCGTGTACGTGTACGAGAGCCAGCACGCGCTCGTGATCTCGTATTCGCCGACCGAGAACGGCTACGAGGGGCTGTGCTCGATCGCGCTGTACCCGCACTGCGTGAAACTGTTCTTCGCGCAGGGCGCTCTGCTCTCGAAGTCGGATCCGAACAAGCTGCTGCAAGGTCGCGCCAAGGTGCGTCATGTCGTGCTGAACGCAGCTGCGGACTTCGACCGCGCGGAGATCGAAGTGTTGATGGCGGCCGCGTTGAAGCTCGCGAAGGTGCGTCTCGATGCGGGCGCGAAGGGCTCGGTGATCATCAAAGCGGAGGCACAGAAGCAGCGCGCGCGCCGCGCGAAGAAAGCCGCGCGACCGGCCGCTACACGTCGGACGGCGAAGACCCGGCTCTGACTAGCTCACGGCTCGTTCGCCGTGCAGTAGAAGCGGCCGGATCCACCGCGCGAGCGCAGGCCCGATACCGCGCTCCGCATCGCCGGATCATGTGAGTCCGATCGAAAACGACTCCCGCGACCGATCACGAAGGGACTTGCGAGACATCGCGAGTCCCTTTTCTCGTCCGCTCCTCCGGGTTGGGCGAGCGCGATCAGTCAGTCTTTCAGCTCGAAGCGCGTGACGGAGAAACCCGCGGGCGTGAGGGCCGCCCTCACGTTGGCCTCGAGCGCGTCGCACGGCTCCTTGAGCCAGAGCATCGCCGTGCCGGTGTCCTGGTAGACGTGCACCGCGACGACTTTGGCGACGCCGGTGAGCGCGTTCGCGGCCGTTCGCGTCTCGATCAGGCCGTTCATCCCGGACATCGCGACCAGGTACGTCGCGTCGAGCTTCGGCCAGCTCTTGGTCTCGAACTCTTCGGCCGCGACTTCGCGCTTCTTCAGGCTCGCGGCGACCGCGTCCCGCGCAGCGGCGGCCTTTCTGCTGACGACGACGGTGACCCGCCCGAGGCTGTCGACCGCGACTTCGTCCGCGTTCTTCAGATCCTCGCGGAGGCCTTTCTCGAGCATCGCGCGTACGTCGGGCTCGAACTTGTTCACGTAGCAGAGGATCGCAGTCACTCTCGGCGGCGGGCCGACTTTGAAGCTGACGACCTCGTAGCCGGCGTTCCGGATCACCTCGTTGGCTTCCAGCTCGGTGAGGACCGCGTCGACTCTCGTGGTGACCGTCGCCACCTTGCAGTCGAACTCGACATCCGCGACGCCGTGGATCGTTTCGAAGGCCGCACGGACCTTCTCATTCGCGCTTCACCCTGCGCCGGCGACACCGACGAGATAGGTCTTGCCGCTGGGTGAGGGAAGGCGCGCAACCGTGGTGCAGCTCGTAGCGACTGCGGCGAGCGCCAGAGCGGCGGCGCCGAACGTTCCGAACGTGATGTTGATCTTCATGCTTCTCCTAGATCTCTTGGCGGACCTTCTAGTATCGCGGCCAAGCGCATCGAGTAGGTCACGACTTCGTCACATGGCCACCCGCACTCCCAGGCCTCGAGCGAGTACGCCTCGCGTCTTCTTTTTTCTCGTCGACCCGCTTCCGGCGGCGCGGGCGCGCGGGTTTGATTGAGCGCAGGTCCTGGAGCAGGGAGACGCCCCGATGAGATGGAACGTGCTTGGGCCCGCGTACGCGGGACTGATCGGCCTAGTCTTCGCGTGCGCGACGTCGCAGCGCGCCGAACCGACTCCTGTGAATTCCCCGGGTGCGTTCGCGGCCGGATCCCGGCAGCCGCTCACCGCACTCGGCGGATCGATGTCGACCTTGCGCGGCGAGTTCAACGCGCACGCCGACCAGTGGCGTGTCGTCTTGGTCGTGTCGCCCACTTGCAACGAGTGCGTGCTCGGCGCGCGAGCCGTCGAGCGCGAAATCATGGCGAGGTATCCGGCCGAGAGAGTCCACGCCAGCGTCGTCTGGATCCCGATGCTCGCGGGCGACAACGAGGCCGCCGCCAGGGCGTCCACCGGGACCATCGCGCGGGAGAACGCGAGACACTTCTACGACTCGGTGCAAGCGGTCGGTTGGGCGTACGACAGGGGACCGTTCGCGGACATGGACGAACGCGTCGAGACCGCGCTGCCAGCGAGCCATCGGCTGCGCGAGGCGTGGGAGAAGCGTGGCGAACACCGCCCGCAGTGGGACCTCTACATGCTGTACGCGCCGCGAGTGCGATGGGACGAACAGAGCGAGTCTCCGCCGGCCCCGACGGCGTGGATCCGACACCTCGGACGTCACGGTGGCGAGGGCGCGCCTTCGTCCTACTGGCGCGACACGCTCGATGCGCCTCCGGTGGAGGGAGATCTATACCTCGCGATGCGCGCGATGGCCGAGGAGACGATCGGACCGCCGTGAACTTCGACTTACACTCGCAGCCCGAGGGTGACGGGAGAGCGAAATCGAAGCGCTCATGAGCCCGACTGCGATCGAGTTCCCGGCGATCTTCTTCAAGGCGCCGATCCATCAGGTCCACCAGCGTCGCAGCGACCTCTACCAGAGCACCGCGTACGCGCTCAAGCGCAAGTGGCTGACGGGTGCGCGGATCGTCGACTCGCTCGGCCGCGTCCATCTCGTTCGCGATGCACGCAAAGTCCGCGGCATCGGTCCGCTCCGCGGTTGGAATCTCTTCCTGAACCAGCGCATCGAGGTCGACCTCGTCCTCGATGTGGAGCAGGAGCAGGTCGAGCTCGACGATCTCAAGCGTTGGATTCGAGAATCGTGGGCGAGTTGGTCCGGTGCGTCCGCGGGCGGTGATCTCCGAGAGCAGCGCGCCACCCTCAAGCGCGCGACGACGCTCGCGGACGTGTTCGAGGTCGTCCGCGAGAAGTTCGACGAGCCGCCGACGAGCTGAACGGCAGTTTGTGTGGGTGCGTCGTCTCCGCGCTCACCGCGTCGGCACGCGCGCGGAGCGGTCGCTCACTTCTTCGGGCTGGGCACGTGCTGGTCGACGAGGATCGGGTTTCCGTCGGGATCGATCAGCATCAGGCTCGCCGGTCCTGTTGACGTGGACGCGTCGACTTCGGTCGCCAAGGTCAGGCCTTTCGCCTTGAGCGCGCGCTGGATCTCTCTCACGTCGTCGAAATCGGGCAGCGTCTTCATCGAGCGGTCCCAGCCCGGATTGAACGTGAAGGAGTTCTTCTCGAACATCCCTTGGAACAGCCCGATCGTGGCGGTCTCGTTCTGCAGGATCAGCCAGTTCTGGGCCGCATCGCCTGCGACTTTTCGAAATCCGAGCTTCTCGTAGAAGGCGTGCGACGCGCCGAGATCCTTGACCGCGAGACTCACCGAGAAGTTTCCGAGTCGCATGTGCGCTGATCCTTTTTCTTGAGCCGTTGCTTTTTCTTGAAGGGACTCCGGCGCGTGCGTCGACGCGAAACCGCCAGAAAAACACGCGAGCACGCCCACGAGTACGCCGAGGCTGAATCGTTTCACTGGTCACTCCAATCTGGTTCTCAATCCCGCCGGACACTGCGTTGACTGCTCCGCATCGCAGGCGAGTCGGAGCGCAGCGGTTTGTCCGGATCAGCTCCCGCTGCTCATCGACGCGACGAACGCGTTCGCCTCGTCGATCGATGCCTGCATGCGCGCGATCAGCTCGGACACGCTCTGCTCGATCTTGAAGGACGTGTCCTCGAGCGAGGCGATCGCCTGCGCATTCAGGTTGTGCTTGAGGAACAGCACGTTGTTCTTGAAGGCCTCGAGCACGGGATCCATGCGCTGACTCGCCGCGTTCATCGCCGCCATGAGCTGGTCGTAGCGCTTCACCGTGTCGGACTTCAGCGCGCGGCTCTTCTTCTGCAGCGCGGGGTCGGTGATCTCTTTGATCTCCGCTTCCCATTCCTTGAAGAGCGCGCCGGACACGTCGCGCACCGACTCGATGCGGCTGCGCACGGCCTCGGCCGAATCGACCGAGTCCTCGTACTCGGAGTTCAATCGGTTGTAGAACGTCTCCAGCTTGCCGCCGTCGAACGACGTCAGCGCCTTGAACGCTTCGAACGTCGTCTGGAATTGCTCCTTGGCGTCCTGCTGGCTCTCGCGCGCGTCGTCGACGCGATCGACGAGGATCTCGCGCTTGTGAACGCCGAACTTTTCCATCGTGGAGTAGTAGGCGGACTGACAGCTCGCGGTAAGGAAGAGCGCGGCCAGGACGGAGAGAGTGTGGGATGTCATGGAAGTAGTTAGGCCTTCGACTTCTTCGCAGGCTTCGACTTGCCCGAACTGTTGAGGGCGACCGCTTGGCGAACGAGCGCCTTGAAGGCGGACTCGTCGACTTCTTCTCCTTCGTGGATGTCGATCGCGCGGCGTGCGTTTCCGTCGAAACTCGCATTGAAGAGACGAGCCGGATCCTTCAGCGACGCGCCCTTGGCGAAGGTGAGCTTCACTTTGTCCTTGTACGACTCGCCCGTGCAGACGATCCCGTCGTGCGACCACACCGGAGTGCCGGGATGGGTTGGTTTGACCCACTTCCACTCCTCGACGATGTCCGGATCGGCTTGCTGGATGAGCTTGCGCATCCGGGTGAGCGTCTTGCCGCGCCAGTCGCCGAGATCGGCGATTCGCTTCGAGATCTGCTTCGATGCCGACTGGTCTTCACCCGCGCCCGTCTTTTTCATGTTCGCATCCTAGAGCGGGAGTCCGCCGTTGCGCGGGGAGCCGCCGTCCCAGCCGGGGATGGCGGCCGCCTGCTTGATCCACGTCGCGAACTGTCTCTCGTCGAGCTCGTCCGACTCGCGCACATCGAGGTAGCGCACCGTGCCGATCTTGCCGATGGGCGGAACGGGCTCGAGCGACGTTCCCATGAAAAAGCTGAACTTGACGTGGTACTGGAAGGCACTGAACGCGAGGAACCAGCCCTGCCCCTCCACGCCGAAGAGCGGGCAGTGCCATCTCACGGCCTTGCGCACGTTGCGCGCGTGCTTCACGACGAGCGCATCGACGCGTCTTGCGATGGCGGCCTGCCACGGCTCCATGCTGGCGATGAAAGCTTGTACGCCACCGTCCCCATCCGACTTTGGAAGCACCGCGGGTTTGCGGGCCTTGCGGCGTGAGCCGTTTGCGGCGCTCGCGGACTTGGTCGTCTTCGCCCTCGCCGCGGCCGGCTTCTTGGCGGACGGCTTCGCGCGCTTGGATGACTTCGCGACGGATCGAGCGGGGTGGACCTTGGAAGTCGGCATCGCTGGAGCTGCAGCCACGTTACTCGATGCTCAGCGAGCTACCTATCCGCAGCACCTCGGCCTGGAAAACGAGGCCACGTCACGCGTGCCTGCGAAGCGCCCCGATAGCGTGACGTCTGCGCACTCGGCACACTGGTCGTCTGGAAACTTGACCCGAGAATTCAAGCCGCGACGAACATCGGAGGACACATGGCCAGCAAGACCGTCGAAGGACTCAAGGCCGACCTAGAGCAATGGCGCGCGCGTCTCGATCGCCTGCGCGTGCAAGCCGACCTCGGGAAGAAAGACGCACGCGACAAGCTGCGCGCGTTCGAGGATCGACTGGAGCCGGCGTTCGACAAAGCCAAGCAACAGATCGACGAAGTCGCCGCCAGCGGCGCGGCCGAAGCGCGTGTGATCGCGCGCAGTCTGCGTGCCGGCTGGAAGGAAGTGCAGAAGACACACGGTGAGCTCACGCGCGCGGCGAAGCGCCCAGCGCCCGCGACGAAGACCAAGAAGCGTCCATAGTCGACGCGCGGGTTGACCCGCGGCCACTGCTCGCGACGATCGCCTAGGTGCGCTGTGTGAGGACGGCGATCAATACGAGCAGGAGCAGAGGCAACCCGACGAGAAGCAACTGGATCCGCCGGCTTCTGCCCTTCAAGTAGGTGAACGGCATCGAGAAGAGGAGCGAGGCGGGAAAGCCGATGGCGAGCAGCGACTCTCCCATCTCCTCGAACCCCATTCGCTTCGCAGCGATTCCTCCGGCGGCAAAGAGGATCGAGCCTCCGATCATCGCGAGCGCGCCAAGCCACGCGTCGCGGCGGCTCAACGCCGCAGTGCTACCACAGGAGGTCATCAGTGTTCTCGGCATGACTTGTTCTCCAGAGGGCAGATCCGTGCGGGCGGCGCGAGTCGCGCGCCGAACTTCAGACGATGTCCAGGCATCGACAGCGCACGCAGCGATGTCGAACACTTGCCGCGCGCGCAGCGGCTCGTCTCCCGCGGTCGCAAGGAACTCGTCGCCGTAGCGATGTCTCCACGCGCGCGGGAACAGTGGCAAGAGTTGCTCAGCTCGCATGTGCTCCTCCCAGTCGCGATCGGCCGACGTCGGCCAGCGCGCGCACGCTCTCGAGCCGGCGCGCGAGCACGGCCTTTCCCATCTTGGTGAGCCGGTACGGTCGCCGTCGTTCACGCGCAGGCAGCGCCTCGATCCATCCGCGCGCATCGAGCCGCGTCAGCGCTCCGTAGAGCGTGCCGGCACCGAGGCGTTGCCCCGTCAGCTCTTCGATGTCGGTCGTCATCGCGTATCCGTGCTTGGGGCCGTTCGCGAGCGAGATGAGGATCAACAGAGCCGGCTCGGAGAAGCGGCCGAGGTCGTCGAGGCTGTCGTTCGTTTGTCGGGGCATCGAGGTCGGCGCGGCGGGTGCTACGCAGGACGTACTATTACGCGGGACGTAGTAGCTGTCAAGTGGGGTCACTCGGCTTCACGTGCGATCGCTTTCGTCCCCATCCCGCATCGCCCGCGGACGGTCTAATAGTGGCGACCGTCTCGCACGAGACGCCAGGGGATCGATCATGACGGTGCACGACCTGAACCAGCTCGCCTTTCCCGTCCTCGATGCGGCGCACGTCGCCGAACTCGCGCACTGCACGCATGCTTCGCTCCAGCGGTTCGCCGATGGGGAGACGCTCATCGACATCGGCGACTCCGACTTCCCGTTCTACGTCGTGTCGAGCGGGGAGATCGAGATCCTCGACGTGTCCGGCGACGCCGCCCGTTCGATCGTGATGCACGGCCCGGGGCAGTTCACGGGCGATGTCTCGCATGTCACCGGCAACCCGTCCGTGATCCGCGCCGTGACGCGTGGAGCCACCGAGGCGTACGCCGTTCCGAGCACGGCGCTACGCGAGATGCTGAGCCAGTGTCCGACGCTCTCGGACATCGTGCTGCAGGCCTTCATCGCGCGGCGCCAGCTCTTGCGAGAGTCCGAGAGCTTCACCGGCCTGCGCGTCATCGGCTCGCGGTACTCGCGCGACACGTTTCGCATCCGCGACTTCTTGGCGCGCAATCGCGTGCTCTTCACGTGGCTCGATCTCGAGTCGGATCCGGACGTCGCTGTGCTCCTCGCGCAGTTCGGCGTCGCCGTGGAGGACACGCCGGTCGTCGCGTGCGCGCATCGACTGCTCTTGCGCAATCCGACGAACCTCGAGCTCGCGCAAGCGATCGGATTGCGCAAGGCGCACGAGAGCAAGGTCTTCGACCTCGTCATCGTCGGTGCCGGACCCGCGGGGCTCGCCGCAGCCGTGTACGGCGCGTCGGAGGGACTCTCCACGTTGATCGTGGATCGAACCGCTGCCGGCGGTCAGGCCGGAACGAGCATGCGCATCGAGAACTACCTCGGGTTCCCGATGGGCATCACGGGAAGCGAGCTCGCCGACCGCGCGACGCTCCAGGCGAATCGCGTCGGCGCGACGATCTCGATTCCCTCGTCGGTTGCGAGTCTCTCGTTCGACAATCGTTTTCCAGTTCTCACGCTCGAGGGCGGCGAGACGATCGTGACGAAGTGTCTCTTGATCGCGACGGGCGCGCAGTACCGTCGCCTGGGCGTCGACGATTACGAGAAGTTCGAAGGATGCGGCGTCTACTACGCAGCGACGCCGAACGAAGCGCGGATGTGCCGCGGCGCCGACGTCGTCGTGGTCGGCGGCGGCAACTCCGCCGGGCAAGCCTCCGTGTTCTTGGCGGGACAAGCGCGCAAGGTCTACCACCTGATCCGCGGTGACGACCTCGGCAAGGACATGTCGAGCTATCTGGTCCGGCGCGTCGAGCAGACGGAGAACATCGAGATCATGCGCAACACGGAAGTGAAGCGCATGCACGGCGGAGCGAATTTGAGCGCCGTCGACATCCAGAACAATCGCACCGGCGAGAAGGCGCGCCTCGAGATCGCTTCGCTCTTCAGCTTCATCGGCGCGGTTCCGCGCACGGACTGGCTGCCGGCCGACATCGAGACCGATGCGCGCGGCTCCGTGCTGACCGGCTCCGCCGTGAAGGCGGTGTCGAAAGGACCGACGACGCGCGATCCGTTCTTGCTCGAGACGAGCCGTCGCGGCGTGTTCGCCGCGGGCGACGTGCGCGCCGGTTCGGTCAAGCGGGTCGCGTCCGCGGTGGGGGAAGGATCCATCGCGATCCAATTCGTGCACGAGTACTTGACGGAGGTTTGAGCCAGCTCGAATGACGCGGACTCGGAAGGATCTGGCTCGCGAGCGATCGATCCGATACCTGACCCTGCTGATTCGATCCATTTAGTTGCCAACTGCGACCTTCGCTTCGCAGCATTGTGACGGTCAGCACGATGTCGCCTGCCACACCAAGCGGATCCAGCGCGGACGACAGCGTGAGCGTCGTGCTCGAAGGCCGGATCACGGCGTACACGGCCGCGCCGATCTGGCGATCGGCCGTCGACACGATAAACAGGCACCCAGGCCGTCCGGTCGTCGTCGATGCGTCGCGACTCGAGTACGTCGACGACGTCGGGATTGCGCTCCTCTTCGATCTCGTTCGACGCGATCGCGCGGCGCATGCGCAGGTCGCGATCCGGCACCTCGCTCCGAACCTCGACGCCCTGCTGCGCGGCTACGACCCGAAGGACTTCGTCGCGCCGGCCGTCGTCCGGCGCCCCATCGGCATTTTCGAGCACATCGGCCAGTCGACGGCGCAGCAGATCGCGCACTTGAAGGACATGGCTGCGTTCATCGGCGCGTGCGCGAGCGCGCTTCGCAAGGCGTTCACGCGGCGCGGTGGGGTGAATTGGGGCGACGTGCTCGACATCGCCACCGAGGCGGGAGCCAATGCGGTCCCGATCGTCCTGCTGATCGGATTCCTCATGGGCGTGATCATCGCGTTCGAGATCGCGCTCGTGGCCAAGCAGTTCGGCGCCACGATCTTCGTCGTGAACGGCGTGGGAGTGGCGATGCTGCGCGAGCTCGGTCCGTTGATGACGGCCATCGTGCTCTCCGGACGAACCGGCGCGGCGTTCGCTGCGCAGATCGGGACACAAAAGGTCAACGAGGAAGTGAACGCGATCCGCACGTTCGGTCTCGACCCGATCGACTTCCTCGTGCTGCCGCGGCTCTTGGCAGCGGTGCTGGTGATGCCGTTGCTCGCGATCATGGCCGACATCGTCGGACTCTTCGGCGGCGCACTCGTGATGACGACGTTCGACGTCAGCTTCCAACAGTTCCACCACCAGTTGCTCGACTCGGTGACGGCGGAGGACTTCGCTCTCGGGATCGCAAAAGCGGCGGTCTTCGGCCTGACCGTCGCGGCGGTGGGCTGCCAACGCGGCCTCGCCACGGGTGCCGGTGCGACCTCGGTCGGTCTCTCAGCGACGAGCGCCGTAGTCACCAGCATCGTGCTGATCGTGCTGATCGATTTCGTCTTCGCGATTCTCACGAGCTGAACGGAGCGCATGACTCAACCGCGCACGCACAGCGACGATGCCGCCGTCACCGGTGCCGCGCACGCGATCAGCGTGCGCAACCTGCGCGTGGGTTACGGCGATCGCATTCTCCTCGAGGACGCATCGTTCGACGTCGAACGCGGCGAGATCCTGGTGATCCTGGGCGGCTCGGGCAGCGGCAAGTCGAGCTTGATGAAACACATGATCGGCCTGTACACGCCGATGGCGGGCGACATCCGGATCGACGGGCACAGCATCGTCACCGCCAGCGCCGACGAACGGGCGCAGATGCAGCGCAGGCTCGGCGTCATGTACCAGAGCGGCGCGATGTTCGGCTCGCTCAACGTCCTCGAGAACGTGCGTTTTCCGTTGGACCAGTTCACGGATCTAGCGCTCGAGCTCAAGAACCTGACCGTGCGCATGCTCCTGCATCAGGTCGAGATGGGCCACGCGGAGTCGAAGATGCCGGCCGAACTGTCGGGCGGAATGTTGAAGCGTGCCGGCATCGCGCGCGCGATGGCGCTCGGTTGCGACATATTGCTCCTCGACGAACCGTCGGCGGGACTCGATCCCATCACCGCCGCCAACCTGGACCGTACGATCCTCTCGCTCCGCAAGAATCTGGGCTTCACGTTCGTCGTGGTCACCCACGAGCTGCAGAGCATCCTCGCGATCGCCGATCGCGCGATCATGCTGGACCTGGATTCGCGCAGCATCATCGCCGAAGGAAAGCCGACCGAGTTGCGCCAGAGCAGCACCGATCCGAAGGTGCGCCAGTTCTTCAATCGCCAGCCCGACCCGCGCAAGTAGAAAAGGACGAGTTCGAGCCATGGAAGCCAAGCGCCACATTCGCCTCGGTCTGTTCGTCGTGGCCGGCATCGCCGTCCTGGTCGCCGTGCTGTTCTTGCTCGGCGGCCGAAACCTGTTCAGACCGACGCTGACGTTCGAAACCTACTTCGACGAGTCCGTCGCCGGTCTCGATGTCGGCGCGCCGGTGCGATTCCGCGGCGTGCCCGTGGGGCGCGTTTCGGAGATCATGACCTCGACGGTTGCGTACGAGAGCGAAGTGCCGCTCGACGAACGCAAGGAGTACATCGTCGTCCGGGCGAAGCTCACGTTCTCCGCGGCCGAAATCGAGCGGATGGAGCGGGATGCGGACCAGCTCGTGGAGCGCGGCTTGCGCGCGCAGACCCAGCTCGCGGGCATCACCGGCCAGCAGTACCTGTCGATCGATTACCTCGACCCGGAGCAGCATCCGCCGCTGGAGTTCCAATGGGCTCCCGAGTACACGTACGTACCGTCCGCGCCCAGTCGCGCCGGCGAGATCGTGGCGCACGCGCAGGAGTTCCTCGCGAGCCTCAACGCGGCGGACGTCAAATCGCTGGGCCAGAACCTGAACGCGCTCATCGTGGATTTGCACCAGACGCTCCAGGCGATTCCGGTCGCGGAGCTCTCCGCCAGCGCGCACGACGCGTTCGATCAGGTCAGCACGACGTTCGAGCGTGTCGACAAGGTGCTCGCTGCGGCGCCTATCGAACAGGCGTTGAACAAGCTCGATCTAGTTTCCACTCGTCTCGATGCGGTCCTCTCGCACCCTGGAATCGAGCTGACCATCGAGAACCTCGCGGCGGTCACTGGACGCCTGCGCAAGCTCGCGGAGGACGGCGACTTCGACCGCATGGTCAAGCGCATCGACGAAACGGCGGAGCGGATCGCGGCGCTCGTCGGCGACAATCAATACGACGTGCGCGTGATCGTCGACGACCTGCGCGTGACCGCGAACAACCTGCGCATCTTGTCGGAGACTGTGAAGCGCTATCCGGCGGGAGCGCTCGTCGGCGGTCCACCGGACAAGATCGTGCTGCCGGGAGAGTCGCGATGAGCACTCGATGCATCGCGCTCGCAGCGTGCGTCGCGCTGTTCCTCGCGGCCTGCGCGATTGGCAAGCCGATTCCGATGGCGACGACGTACGTCGTGGAGCCGCGTGCCGCGCAGGTGGAGCCTGTCGCGGCGCGGCGCGCGGATACGCTGCGCATGGGGAATGTGCGCGTCGCGGCGGCGTACGCCGGCAATGCGCTCGTCTATCGCATGGACGACGTGCAGTACACGCCCGATCCGTACCACGCGTTCATCGCCGAGCCCGGCGCGATGTTCGGCAACCGCATCGCGGAGTGGCTCGATCGATCCGGTCCGTTCCAATCTGTCGCGCAACCGGGCAGCGCGCGGCCCGCGGCGTTCGTACTGGATGCGACGGTCACTGAGCTTTACGGCGACTTCCGTAAAGGACAGCCGCCCGCGGCCGTGCTCGCGGTGCAATTCGCGCTGATCGACCAAGTCAGCGCGCGTCCGAACGTGACGCACGAGTGCACGCTCTCGAGCCGCATCGCGATCCCGCGCGCATCGCCCGATGCGTTGGTGCAGGGTTACGGAGAAGCGCTGACGGAGATCCTGACGAGGCTCGTGACTGCGCTCGACGCCGCGAGCGCGAGATAGCCGCTGCCCCCAGCCGCACAACGGTTGCTCGGTGTCTACGCGGTCGGCACGGTGGTCTTCGGAGTGACGAGGTACTCCTCGATCTTGCGGGACGAGCGGCCGCGGTTCCGAGCCGCGGACGTCGTGCGATAGATGCTCTTGTAGAAGTCGCAGCCCTGGCACACGGGGCGGAACCGGCCGGCTTCCTGCTCTTGAACGAGCTGCACGTAGGCCGGGTTTTCCAACGAGAGAATGCTCGCGAGCGGCGCGTCGTGCAGGTCGCCGATCCGCAGCGTCGCTTCGGTGTCGCGACAGGCACAGCCGTTGACGACGCCCGTCGCCATCACCTGCACGCCGGTGAAGAGCAGCGTGCACGCGCCCTTCTTGTACGTCGAACGCGTGTCCGTCACCTCGATGTCGAGGCCTTCGACATCCGCGGGAGTGATCGACCCACCCCAATTGTTGAAGACGCGCTTCATTCCGACGCGGATGCCCTGCTCCCTGAATCGGCCGAGCACCCGTTGCACTTCACTCGTCCCGCGAATGCCGCCGTCGCCGGTCGTTCGCAGACCGAAGCTCATCGCGAAGCGCGCTTGCGGGAGATGCCCGTGGAGCGTCTCGAGGTTCGTCACGAACCGCCGGTAGACCTTCTCGGTGGACTTCGTGATGGCGAGGAAGCTCTCGAGATCGTGACCGTAGACGCTGATCTTCATACTCTTCAGCTTCGAGAGCTGGAGCACGCGCTCGATCTCGATCCGCGACGGGATCGAGAAGTTCGTGAAGAAGGAGTACGACTCGACGCGCGGGTGCTCATCCAGGAACGCGAGCTTGCGAAGTATGCCCTTGTCCATGAACACGTCGCCGGTGCACGGCGTCAGCTCGAAGCGCGCGAAGCCCATGTCCACGGCCTGCTCGACGCATTCGAAGAAGAACTCGTCCGCCATCGTGACGCGCGGGCTCGCCTTCTTGTCGTAGGGACAGAACCTGCACGCGAGGTTGCAGAGACTGCTCGTCTCGACGCAGAGCTTCCGCGCGTGATGGGGGATGAAGGCGCGACCGAGGCTCCGGTTCACGTCGATTTGGACGCGATTGCGCAGATTGCGCAGGCTCTTGGCGAAGGTGTGGATGTTCATGACTTCGCTCCGCAATGGTTTTCGAGAGATCTTCGCGGCGTCCAGCGATGGTGCCGAACGACAGTCAGGTCGGGAAGCGATCAACGATCGATTCAGGGAATCTTAGTATCGATCGAGTGCGGAGCGCGAGAACGCGGTCCGCACCCGACTCAACAAAGCTCAATCCCACGACGAGTAGCGATCGAAGCTCGTGATCGCCTCCGTCCTTGATCAGCGACTCGAAGAGGAACCGACCGATGACGCGCATCAAGCTTGAACAGCCGGCGGCGTGACCGGATCGCGAGCGACCGGATCGGATCAACGCCGCCGCGAGAGGCTGAATACATCCCTGCTCGCGAGGTCGATCTCAGCTTGCTGCGCGATCGCCGTCGGTGCGCAGAGCGTCGAGGCCAAGACGAGACCCGCCGCGGCCGCGCGGCGTCCACCAGCCGCGGACCCGCTTGGGCACTGCGGCCAGGTCCCTGGCGATAACCGGCGGTGCATGTGACCCAGGAATTCTGACAAACTAACGCGGGCCCTCACTGCATCCGGCCCACACTTCGTCAGCCGCGACATCCATGCTCCGAACAGCCACCCCCTATTGTCTCGCGATCCTGACCGTGCTCGCCGCCGTGTCGTGCAAGGACACCTCCGCGCCCGCGACCAAGCCGGTCCCGACGCCGACGACGGCCGCGTCGAAGGACTCCAAGCCCGCCGGCGCGACCGCCGCCCCCAGCGCGTCGAACGCTGGCCACGCCGCCTCGCGCCCCCTCACGCCGCCCGCCGTCGACGCGACCGCTCCCGTGAACTACCCCGGACTGCACAACGTCGTGACGTACTCCGAGGGACTCTACAGCGGGTCGGTACCGGAAGGGGACGAGGGCTTCGAGTCGCTCAACGAGCTCGGCGTTCGCACGATCATCTCGGTCGATGGCATGGCGCCGGACGTCGCGGATGCCGAGGCACACGGCATTCGGTACGTGCACTTGCCCGTCGGCTACAACGGCGTCAGCCCCGAGCGCACGCTCGAGATCGCGCGCGCGATCCACGACTTGCCCGGCCCGGTCTATCTCCACTGCCACCACGGCAAGCACCGCAGCGCGGGCGCGCTTGGAGCCGCAGCGGTGACGCTCGGTTATCTCACGCCGAAACAAGCCACCACGCGCATGAGGGTCTCGGGCACTGCGGAAAACTACAAGGGACTCTTCAAGTGCGTGGCGGATGCGATGCCGGCCGATGCGGCGAAGCTGAACACGGCATCGAACGCGTTCCCGTCGATCTCGAAGCCGTCCGGCTTCACGCAAACGATGGTCGTGGTCGACGAGCACTTCGATTCCATCAAGGCAGTCGAGGAGGCCCAGTGGACGGTTCCGACCGATCATCCCGATCTCGTTCCGACCGCTGTCGCGGGCGAGCTCCACAACTTGTTCCGCGGGCTCGACGACGATCCCGAGGTGAAGGCGCGTCCCGAAGACTTCAAGAACTGGCTGAAGGATGCCGCGGAGCAAGCGCAGGCCCTCGAGAGCGAGCTTGCGAAGCCCACTCCGTCGGTCGAGGTCCTCGCGGCGCAGTTCAAGCTGCTGAATCAGTCGTGCAAGCAGTGTCACGCGAAGTATCGCGACTGAGGACGGCCGAATGCAAACGCTGCGCTGCGAGCCGAGGCTCGCCACCGATCGCGAGCATCGGGAGCGCGTGCTAGGTTGATCGCATGATCCACGGAGTGCACGTGCGACGACTGGCTATCCTCGCGTCGATCGGTTTGCTCGCGATCGCGACCGATGCACAGCCGGCGCAGACACCGCCGGTCGCACAAGACTCCCCGTCGGGGACGAATCCTCCGACTCCACAGACTCCAACGCCGCCGCCGCGATCCCCCGGTGCAGCGCCGTCGGACGACGCGTTGCGAATGGGATCTCCGCCGGGCCTGGCCGCCGGCACGACCGAGCAGCAGATGTGGCCCGCGGCGACGGCCGAAGGCTGGAAGAAGCCGGTCCTTGTTTCGTGGCAGCGCTCGTTCGATGACGCGGTGCGCGTCGCGCGCGCGACGGGCAAGCCGATCCTCGTCGCGGTGAACATGGACGGCGAGATCGCGAGCGAGCACTACGCTGGTGTGCGCTACCGCGAGCCCGAGACGGCGCGCCTCTTCGAACCGTACGTGTGCGTCGTCGCCTCGGTCTATCGTCACACGCCGCGTGATCACGACGAGCAAGGTCGGCGCGTCCTCTGTCCGCGCCTCGGTGGAGTGACGTGCGGGGAGCACATCGCGGCTGAAACTGAACTCTACGAGAAGTACTTCGACGGCATCCGCGTTTCGCCGCGCCACATCGCGCTCGAGCTCGACGGCAAGGAGATGTACGACGTCTACTTCTCGTGGGACACGCAGACGGTGTTCACGGCGCTTCGCAAAGGCGTCGAGAACCGCCCGCCGCCGCGGCCGCTCGACCACGACATGCCGCTCACCGACCGCACGCAGAGTCCCGACGTGATCGATCGCACCGCGATCGAAACGGAGTACCAGACCGCACCGCCGGAAGTTCGCCGCGCGCTGATTCAAGCCGTGCTCACGCGGCGCGAGGTCGATCAGGTCGACTTGCTGCGCCTGGCGATCTTCGGGCTCGATCTCGATCTCGCTCGACTCGCGCGCCAAGCGCTCGCTCGGTGCGAAACGGAGAGCGCCGTCGATCTCATTGCGGAAGCGCTGAAAGTTCCGCTCGCAGCCGACGAGCGCGATCTCTTGATCCAAGCCTCCGAGCGCCTGGGCCAGAAGTTCCCGCGCGCGCGCACGCTGACCGCCGTGCACCAAGGACTCGCGCAGAACTCGAAGTGGGTCGATGCGCGGCGTTCGTCCGAGAAGGAGTACGAGTCACGGGTCCGCGAACCGGGCGGGGGCAGCGTCGAGACGCGCGCCGCCGATTCGGAAGCGCGACCGCAGGACGCGAACACGCGGATCGAGCTCGCGAAGGCCCTGCTCGCGCGCGCGGAGGATCCCGCGACCGAGCGCCGCTTCGTGAAGCTGCTGGTCGAGGATGCGCGGCGATCGACGCGCGCCGCACAAGAGCTCGGTGCGAGCGGCTGGAAGCTCGAGGTCGTGCTGGCCGTGGCGGACGCCCTGTCCGGCGACGACGCCAGCGCGCGCACGCACGCGGTCGCTGCGATCGAGGGCGGGATGTTGATGCCGGGCGCGACCTCCGACAACGTGCTCGAGCGACCGGAGCTGCGCGTGCTGGCGCTGTTCGCGAGCGCGCGGCAGCAAGCGATCCGTCAAGCGTACCGGGCGGGGACGAGTTGGCCGCCCGAGTGGCTCGCCGATATCAATGCGGCGTACGCGGTTCTCGCGAAGCATCCGCTCGCGACGGACGAGTACTTGGTTTCGTTCTACGACTTCCTGCGCTGGCTCGGTGGCGCGGGGCGAGCGAACGCGATCCTCGACGATGCGCTCGCGCGGTTCCCGAGCTCGCCGCTCGTGCACGACCGATTGCGCGCGCGGATCCTCTGGGAATCGGGCCCCGACGGTCTCGAAGCCGGCTACGCGGCTCGGCTCGCGCAGGACTCCTCGAACGCCGACATGATCTGGTTCGCGGGCTACGCGTCGCTCGTCGCGGCGGAACATCACCGCCGCGACGGCAACGTCGACAAGGCGCTCGCGTCGTACGGGCGCGGCATCGCGTACTACGAGCAGTTCGGCACCGCACGCGTCGGGAGCAAGAGCAGTGCGGACCACTTCATCGCGCTCGCGTTCGCTGGGCGCGCGCGCGTCGCGCTCGAACGCGGTGACCTCGAGCTCGCGACAGAGGAGATCCTCGAGTCGTTCTCGCGCGGACCTGCGGCGGGTGCGACGCCCGATGGGCTCAACATCACGCCCGTGGACACGGCGAAGATGCTGAGCGCGCGTCTCGATCCGGCGGTCAGCGGCGACCTGGCGACGCGACTGCAGGGGGGGCTCGATGCGCTCGATCCGGCGCTCCTCGAGAAGCGCGCATTCGAGTTGGAGAATCCTCGCCCGCGTCCGCGACGGAACGATCGCGCCGAGCCGCCACGGTAGCCGCGGAGTTTCACTGCGCCGACTCGAGGACGGCCGAGAGCACTCGGCACGAGTTGGTCTTGAACACGAAGAAGATCGCCTGACCGGCTTTCAATCCGAGTTCGTCCACGGAGGCGCGAGTGAGGCTTGCCGAAAGTCGCGCGCCCTTACCGTCGTCGAGCTGTCCATCGATGCGCACGACGCCGCTGGGCGAAGATTCGACACGCTTCACGACCGCGGGCAGGACATTGCGTGCCGAGATGCGCGTCGGCTGGTCGAGCGCGACAAGGATCTCGTCGGAGCCGATGGCGAAGAGCACGCGCGCTCCGACCTTCAGGCCCGGTGAAGGGACGCGCGCTTCGCCTCCCGCGTCGAGGGCGACGACCGCTGTTCCGTCGGTGACGGCCGAGACCGAACCAGGGACGACGTTCTCGAACGCGCGCTCGCCGGCGCGCGCGTAGCGCAGGACTTCGCTCGGCGCGCCCTGAGCGCGCACGCGACCGGCTTCGAGTACGACCACTTCGTCGCACAACGCCTGGACCTCGGTTGCATCGTGCGACACGAACACGGTGGGGAGGTCGAACTCGTCGCGCACG
>JANLUN010000825.1:0-2444 GCA_031363505.1 Planctomycetota bacterium
TCGCCGAGCGCGCCGAGCTCGGGGTCGGTGGGCGAGTAGAACCGCACGAAGATCGCGGGAGAGATCGAGGCCAGGAGCCGGCGCAGCGGGCGGCGCACGCGTCCGCTCACGGCGCGCCCCCTGCGCGACTTCGCGAGCGGCTGCGCGCGTCTAGCTGACCTTTTCCTTCTCCTTCAACTCTTTCTCTTTGTCCTTCTCCTTCGCGCCTTCGTCTTCGAGCACGGTCTGGACGGAGGAGAGCGAGCACCGCACGCGGACGCCGTCGCCGAGTTGGATGGTGACGATCTGATCGTTCACCGCGACGATCGCGCCGTAGAAGCCGCTCGTGAGCATCACCTTCGCGCCCTTCTCCAGGGTCTTGAGCATCTGCTCGCGCTTCTTCCGCGCCTTGCGCTCGGGACCGATCATGAAGAAGTAGAAGACCGCCATGCACAGGAGCAGCGGGATCATCATGCCGCCGAAGAGATCGCCCATGCCGCCCGGAGCGGCGGCCGGCGGTGCGTTCGTGGCGGGTGCGACGGTCTCTTGGATCAGCGCGAGGAGAGGAAGGAGCTGCATCGGATTCTTGGAGCCTTTGCCTATGGTGCGCGGTGCGTCCGGGGCATGGACTCCGGCGACCCTTCTGAAATCGGGGCCGAGAAGCTACTAGAATCGGGCGCCGATCGAAAGCTCCGCTGCGGGGCTCCGTCATGACTCCTCCTTCCACTGATGAACGCTGGGTCGTCGCCATGAGCGGCGGCGTCGACAGTTCCGTCGCCGCGTGGATGATGCGCGAGGAGGGCCTGTCGCTCGTCGGTCTCTTCATGCGCAACGGCGTGCACGTCGAGGAGCACGAGTCCTCGAAGAAGTCGTGCTGCTCCGTGTCGGACGCGCGCGATGCGCGCATGGTTGCAGCGTCGCTCGGAATCCCGTTCCACGCGGTAGACCTGAAGGACGAGTTCAAGTCGATCATCCGCTACTTCGTGCGCGAGTACTCGCTCGGCCGCACGCCGAATCCCTGCGCGGTGTGCAATCGCGATCTCAAGTTCAATCGCTTGCTCGCGTTCGCGCGCGATCTCGGTGCGTCGGGCGTCGCGACCGGTCACTACGCGCGCCTGTCGATCGAGAACGGCCGCGTGCGCGTGCGCCGTGGCCGCGACGTGAACAAGGACCAGTCGTACCAGCTCTTCAGCGTGGCGGAGGATCACCTCGCGCATACCCGCCTGCCGCTTGGCGATCTGACGAAGAGCGAAGTGCGCGCGCGCGCGCGCGAAGCAGGCCTGCGCACGTCGGCGAAGAAAGACAGCCAAGAGATCTGCTTCGTGCCGTCGAACGACTACCGCGAGCTCCTGCGGCAAGAAAAGGCGACGCTGCATCCGGGTGAGCTCGTCGACACGGGCGGCCGGACGCTCGGGCGACACGAAGGCACGGAGCTCTTCACGATCGGCCAACGGCGCGGTCACGGCGTTTCGAACAGCGAAGCGCTGTACGTGATCGCGCTCGAACCTGCGGAGGGCCGCGTCGTGCTCGGCACGCGGTCCGAGTGCGGCGTCGCATCGATGGACGTCGGCGCTTTGAACTGGATCGGGTTCGATCCGTCGCGCACGCGCGAGTTCCGGTGCGTCGTGCAACACAGATATCACTGCGTTCCGGCGCCGGCAACCGTGGCCGTCGATGGGGAGCTCGCGCGCGTGACGTTCGACGAACCCGAGCTTTCGGTGACGCCCGGACAAGGCGCTGCGTTCTACGACGGAGATCTCTTGCTCGGCGGCGGCTGGATCGACCACACGGCGCGCGCCGAGCGCGCGAGCGAACGCAGCGCTGCCGCGAGCGACGCGACCTGTGTCGAGCGCGCCTGACTCGAGGCTCTCGGCGGGGGGGCTGCGCACGCGCGTCGGCCGCGCGCTCTACTTCGTCGGCGCAGCGCTCGTCGCACTCGCCGCGTGGCTCTTCGTGCCGCGCGAATCACGCGGTGGCACGCCGATCACCGTCTGCGTCGTCGACACGTCGGCGAGCGCGCTGCGTGTCCGGCCGAATTGGAAGCGTGATCTGCCGGGGGAGCTCGATGCTCGTGCCGAGCGCGCACGCGAGCGAGGCTCCGACTTCGCCGTGCTGACGTTCGGTGCGGACGTGCGGCGGGTGTTCGGCCCGGCATCACCGGACGAGTACGTGGGCCGCGACCACGCGCTCGTTTCGAGCGACGACGCGGCCAGCCCGCTCGCGCGGGCGCTCGACGTCGCGCGCGACATGGCGCTCGCACCCGGGCGCTCCGATGCGAGCGTGATCCTCTTCGTCGACGGGACGTGGACCGGCGCGGATCCGCGCCCGCGCATCGCGGAGCTCGCGGGTTCGGGCGTGAACGTCGAGATCGTCGAGCTTTTGCCGTCCGAGCTCGTCGATGTCGCGATCGAGCGCATCGAACTGCCGCGCAGCATCGAGACCGGCGCGCCGCTCGTCGCACGCGT
>JANLUN010000835.1:0-2118 GCA_031363505.1 Planctomycetota bacterium
GCTTCAAGACGGCCGCGCTCTTGAAGGAGCGCCGGCAGGCGCTTGCCGTCCGTCGCGATCTCGGGCTGCGAGATGTGGTCGGTCAGCTCGTGAAAGCGCGCGGCCTTCTCGCGCAGCTTCGCGACGATGGCCGGTGCGAACTCCATGGGTTCGTCGGGGCCGTTCCGTCAGCGTTGCGCCGTGCGAACGGCGCGCGCCGACCGGCCCGGCTTCACTTCTTCGCGGGCGTCGCCCCGGTGACCCCGGTGGCCCCGTACTTCTTGACGAAGCGGTCCACCCGACCGGCGGAGTCGACGAACTTCTGCTTGCCCGAATAGAACGGATGGCAGACGCCACAGATTTCGATGCGCAGCTCCTTCACGGTGGCGCGCGTCTTGAACGTGTTGCCGCAACCGCAGGTGACTTGGCACTCGATGTACTTGGGATGGATGTCGGCTTTCATGGTGTTCCGCCCGGCTTCTTGGAGTCAGGGGGCAAAGAGCTTAGCCCCGTGCGAGCTTCGTCGCAAGGCGCCCCGAGGGCCGCGAGCAGCTCGCGCGCGAGCGCGACCGGCAAACCGACCACGTTGTCGAACCCGCCTTCCTCGAGGCGCGTGACGAAACGGTCGGCGTTTTCCTGGATCGCGTACCCGCCGGCTTTGTCGCGCCACTCGCCGGAAGCCACGTACGCGTTGATCTCTGCCGGCGCGATCTTCCGCATCGTGACGAACGTGCGCTCGAAGCCGGTGGCCTCCACTCGGTCGAGCGTCCGCAGCGCGCACACGCCGGTCACGACGCGGTGCCTCGAACCCGAGAGCGCGGTGAGCATCGCGCGCGCCTCGCGCTCGTCCGCCGGCTTGCCGAGCAATCGGTCGCCCGCGGGGTGATCGAGCGCGACGACGGTATCGGCCGCGAGCACCCACCCGGTATCGCGCGGGACCGCGATCGCCGCCGCGCGTGCCTTGCGCGCCGCGAGCATCACGGCGCCGATCTCGGCCGGCGTTCCCGCGTCGAGACTCTCGTCGACGTCCGCTGGACGCGTCTCGAACGTGAAGCCGGCCGCCTCCAGGAGCGTGCGCCGGCGCGGCGACGCGGATGCGAGCACGATCCGCGGCATCGCCTTCGTCCGCTCGTCGCGCAGCGCCACGGAGGGCCTAACGCGAGCGCTTCGACGAACGCGACGCGCGCGTCGACTTCGCGTGCGCGCGCGCGGGGACGGGGCGTTTGACGGGTCCGATCCCCTTCTTCTTGCCGCCCGCGTGCGGCGTGATCTCGTGTTTCTTCTTGGCCGCGTCCTTCGCCTTGGCGGCCTTCGCGGCCTGCTCGGCGGCTTGCTTCTCGGCCAGGGCGGTCTTCTTCTTCTGCGCGGCGACTCGCGCGGCAGCGGCAGCCTCGGTCGCCTTGCGCTTGGCGTCCTGCGCTTCGCGCTTCTGGCGATCCTTCTCGCGCTTCTTGGCTTCCACCGCGGCCAGCTTCGCGGCGCGTGCATCCTCGCGCGCGCGCCGAGCTTCTTCCTTCTTCATCAGCAGGGCTTGGCGCGCTTCGTCCTTGACGCGCTGCGCTTCGAGCCGCACTTGCTGCGTCTTCCAATCCTGGAAGGCCTTCTTGCCGTACGTGCACTCGGCGACGAGCACACAGACGTGACAGAGCGGCTTGCGCGCGTCACACCAGCGATCGGCGACTTCGCCGAATGCCGTCACGAACGTCAGCGCATCGGTGTCGCCGACGAGCGGATCGATCACTTCGCGCGCCTTCTTCATCGACGCGGTGCGCGAGATCAGACCCAAGCGGTCGAGCACGCGCACGAGCGCACCGTGGACCGGCAGCTCGCGATTCGCCGCGAGCCACATCAAGTAGCTGCCCACGGCGAGGCCGGTGAACGGCATCTGCTGCACCAGCTTGCCGGCCCCTTGCGGGTCTTCCTTCAAGAACTCGAGCTCGAGCCCGTGCGTCTTCTGGAAGATCTCCTGCAGGTACTCGCGCACGTCGCGCGCCGGCACGAGAGCGCCCTGGATGTCGGAGCGGCTCGCCTTGCGCCCCTTCGCGAGCATCTGCGCCGCGATCTCTTGGACCTGCGCGACGCGCAGCTCGTTCCAATCCGGATACGCCTTGCGCAGCGTGACGAGCGCGGACTCGGCCT
>JANLUN010000853.1:0-5755 GCA_031363505.1 Planctomycetota bacterium
CCGCCGAGCCGTGATCCCAACCTTCCTTGTGCTCGAGGCCCGGATCGCGAAAGTGCACGTGCACGTCGACGAGGCCCGGAATGATGGTGAGGCCGCCCGCGTCGAGCACGGGCAGCGAACCGCCGTCGAGATCGCTGCCCACCGCGTCGATGACGCCGTCGACGATGCGCACATCGACCGTGCGTTCCGCTGGACCGGGCGGATAGCTCCGGCAGCCGCGCACGAAGAGTGAAAGACCGCGGGCGCCCACGCGTCAGCCGCGCGCGGCGCGCCGGACCGCGACGACGGTCATGTCGTCCTCCCGCTTGCCGCCCGCGAACTCGAGCGCTCCTTTGACCAGTGCCTCGGTGACTTCTTTCGCAGTGCAACCGGACGACGCGCAGCGTTCGACGATCCCGGCCATGCCCGCCTCTTCGAACAAGTGGTCCGGATCGGCGACCGAGCGTGCCTCGACGAACCCGTCCGTGAACGCGACGAGCATGTCTTGCGGCGCGAGCATCAGGCGCGGACCTTCCGTGTACTCGTAGTCGTCGACCATGCCGAGCGCCGGCGCCGTGCCCGCGATGCGTTCGATCGTACGCGTCTCAGCACGCCAGATCAGAGGCGGCGTTGCCCCAGCGTTGATGACGTGGAGCGCACCGTGCTGGTCGAAAAGGCCCAGGAACAGCGTCAAGAAAAGCCCGTCGTCCATCCGCGGCGCGAGGTCTTGGTTCAGCATCGTGACCACGGCCGCGGGATCGTCGAGAACGCGCAGATAGCTGCGCAGGCTGGCCTGCGCCGTCGCCGTGATCAGCGCCGGCCCGATGCCGTGGCCGGTGACGTCGCCGACGACGACCGCCAAGGAGCCGCGCTTCGTGCGGATGAAGTCGTAGAAGTCACCGGTCGTGCGCTCGGCAGGTCGGTACCAGCCGTGGATGTCGTAGCCGGGCACGTCGTTCGGAACCTGCGGCATCAGTCCGTGCTGGATCGAGCTCGCGATCTCGAGCGACTGATCGAGGCGCGCCTTCTCCACCGACACGATGTGCAGGCGCGCGTTCTCGAGCGCGATCGAGACGTGCTGCGAGAGCGCCGCGAACAGCGCCAAGTCCTCGTGCTTGAACTCGCGCGTCGCCGCCTTGGAGTCGACGTACAGCGCGCCGCGCTCGGCCGACGAGGCCGAGCCCTCCTTGCCCTTCGTGACCAGCGGAACGCACATGACGGCGCGCAGCTTGAGGTCGAAGACCGAGGTCCCGAGCTCGAGCGCTTCCGAGTCGGAGGTCACCGTGGCGCGCACGGGTTCTTCCTTCTCCAAGACGCGCTTGACGACGCTGGTCGAGAAACGGACTTGCCCGCTGACCGGTTGGCCGCCGCGCTGGCGGGAAACGCGCACTTCGAGGTCGCCCGTCGCGTTCCGCAGGAGCAAGAACCCGCGTTCGGCCCCCGTGACCTCGATCGACGTGTCGACGATGTAGACGAGGAGCGACTCGAGATCGCGCGATTGGGAGACGCGCGCGATGGCGGTCAGCAGGACGTCGACGGAGCGTCGATCGACGCTGTCGTTGCCGGTGAGGAACAGGGTCGACTGGTTCGCGTTGCCGGCGCTTTCGACCGGCCGCGCGATACTCGCCGTGGGCTCCGGCGGCGCCTTCTTCTTGCGGAAGAACATGGCGGCGGAGTCTAACGCCCGCGCCTCCGTGCGGCCAAAAAACCTTTGCGCCGCCCGGGGGATCGAAGCCAGACTGTGCGACCCTTCAAGTCGGCTCGCGCGCGCCATCCAGACCGTTTTTCGTTCGGCGCCGACCGGCACTCAGGAGTCCGAATGCACATCAGCGTCGAGCCCAGCGAAGACCACGCCATCCTCCACCTGCGCGGAGAGTTCGACACGTACTACGTGCCGCTGCTCCAGCAGGAGATCGAGTCGCTCGTCAAGGCCGGCATCACGCGCATCGTGCTCAACCTGCGCCTCGTCAAGTTCATCAACTCGACGGCGCTCGGTTCGATCATCAAGGCGTCGAAGCAGCTCAACGCGAAGGGCGGGCGGCTCGTGATCTCGCGCCCGTCGCCGTTCTGCCGCGATATCCTGGAAAAGGTCGGACTCGATCGCGTCGTCAGCGTGTTCGAATCGGACGAGGACGCCGCGTCGAGCCTGACGCAAGCCGCCGCGCCGAAGCGCAAGTTGTCCGACGAGGAGCTCGACGAGAACCAGAGCTCCGTGCTCTTCACGCCGGTCGACGAGAGCCGCATCGAGCACTTCATGCCGTCGGCCAAGCGCTCCGTGAAGGCGCCGCTGTCCAAGGACAAGGCGACCGCGAGCTGGACCGGCGCTGGCCGGATGTCGGGCCTCGACGCGCAGGGACTGCGCTTCACCTGGGGCGGAGGCAGCACCGAGTTCTCGCCGTTCCAGATGGCGCAGCTCTTGGCGCTCGGCACCGAGTGGAAGGTCAAGTTCCGGCTCCCGCTCCTGAAGCGCGGCTACTGCGAGGCCGTGTGCGTCGTGCGCGAGGTCGAGGAACGGCCGGACGGAGTCAAGGTCGCCGCGTCGTTCAAGTCGATCGACAACACGACGCGCGACGCGATCAATCAGTACGCGAGCGACCTCGCGTTCCTGAAGGACGAGCTCCGCAAAGCGACCGACAAGTAGTCGGTCAACGGTCGCGGACCGCGGTTTCAGCGGCGGACTCGCTGCCCAGCTCGCTTCCGACGTCGGTCACGAGCTGTCCGCGCGCGCGCATCAAGATCGACTCGAACGTGCGCGCGACCGTCGGCCAGCCGAGCTTTTCGAGCGCCTCTTCTCGGGCACGAGTGCCCCAGCGCTTGCGCGCTTCCGGCGACATCGACGCGCGCCGCAGCATTTCGGTCCAGGCCGTGAGGTCGCCGGGCGGAGCGAGAAGGCCCCAGCCGTCGTGCTCGACGAAGTGGCGCAAGCTCTTCTGGTCGGACGCGATGACCGGCAGCCCGCACGCCATCGCGCGCGGGATCTGTCGGCCGCGCACGCTGTCGTCGAGCGCGGGCACCGCGAGCAGCGTGCTCGCGCTCATGAGCCCGGGCAGCTCTTCGTCGCGCGGCCTACCGACCCAGTGCACGCGTGAGCCGATTCCCAATCGATCGATCAGCGCGCGCAGCGCCGGTTGCGCCGGGCCTTCACCGGCGAGGACGAGCGACCAGTCCGCGCGTTGCCCAACGGTATTGGCGAACGCCGCGATCAGGACGTCGAGCCCGCGGTTGTGATCGATGTAGCCGGCGTAGAGCAAGATCCGCCCACGGATGTGATGGCGCAGGATGATCCCGCTCGAGAGCCCCGGACGGTAGACGTTGAGATCGACGCCCGTCGAGAGGATCGTGACGCTGCGCTTGTCGAAGCCGCGTCGAATGGCACGCTCGTACGCGATCGGGTCGAGCGCGACGACACTGCTCGCGGTTCGACGCACGTACGCACCCCACAGCGACTCGCCGATGCGATGGAGCATTTGGCCGCGCCAGTGCTCGTCGCTCTTCGCGGCCATTTCGACGAGGAGGAGTGGCGCCGAGACGCGGCGCGCGGTCCGCGCCCCGAGCCACGCCGCGGGAGACAGCGCGTCGTACGCGATGATCGCGTCGGGCTCGAAGCCCAGGAGACCATGGCCATCCTCGCCTTCCGTTGCAGCGCCGCTTGCGGCGCCCGAGCGCGGGATCGTGCCCGGCGGAGCGCCGAAGCCGCGCACCGTATGGCCGAGACCTAGGAGCTCGCGCGCCAGCTCAGGGGCGTGATCGCCGCCCTTGGAGCGCAGCGTGAACGGATTGACGAGCAGGGCGATGCGCACAGGGATGCCAGGCGAAGGTGCAGAACCGAGGGTCGACGATGCGCCCAAGTCAATTCTAGGTCACGCAGAGTCTATCGGTCGGCAGGCAATCGCTTCCAAATGCGCGCACGACTTCGTGCATCGCCTCAAGTGTTTCGCGGAGCTGCCGAAAACTCGAGTCGCCCCACGGACCGACGGCGACTCCCCACGAGCCCCGTCACAACGGTGACACGAATGACACGACGCGCCCTCTTCGAACCCACGCCGATCCCCGGAACCGGACCGCAAGCTCGCGGCCTCTTCGTGAGCCGCGCCTCCGGCCTCTTCGAAAAGGCGCAACGCGGGCGCGCACTGCGCTTCGACCCGGCACACTTTTCCAAGGGCGCGCTCGCGGCGCTCTTCAGCGCCGGTCAATCGGGCTGGAGGATCTACCTCGTCGGCAACGAGGAGTCGGTGGCGCACGGACGCACTTCGGTCGCCGTGTGGGAGCGTTTCGAAACCGGTCTCATGGGCTACCTCAAGAGCCACGGGATCCCGGTCGTGCGCCACTACGCGTGCCTCGAGCACCCGCAGGGCACCGGCGAGCACAAGCGCGACTCGGTCTTCCTTTTTCCGAACACCGGCGCGCTCTACCACGCCGCGCAGGAAGACGGGATCCTTCTCAGCGAGAGCTGGCTCGTCTCGGGAGATGCACTCGAGCTCGCGGCCGGATGGCGCGCGGGATGCCGCACGGCGGCGCTCGACCTCGCGCCGAAGCTGCGCTCGGGTCGTATTGAAGTCGAGTCCAGCACGCGTACGCAGAGCCTGTCGGTCGTCCTGCGCGAGATCATCGCGACGAGCGATCTGGCGCGGCGCTGAGTCGCGCGGCCGAGTCCACGCGGACTACTTTTCCGGCGCGAGCTCCGACCAGCGCGGCCGCGGCGCGGAGAGATCGATCACATGGATCGATCCGATGTGGGCGGTGAGCACGCCGCTCGCGTCGAAGAACACGCGCGCGCCGGGTTGGAGCTCGAAGTCGGCCTTGGGTCCGAGCACCCACGCCGAAGCCGTCGCATCGCGCGACAGCTCCACGTCGAGCCGGTCGCCTTCCGAGCGCTTCGCCGTCAACGCCGGAGTGACTTGGACCACGACCGCTCCGTGAGGCGCCAGGCTCGCGCGCGAAAGATTGCGCCACTCTGCGGAACGAAATTCCTGCAGCGGCGCAGGCGGCGCTTCGACGACCTCGGACTTCGGTTCGTGCTCGACGACTGCGGGCGCGATCGGCTTCTCGTCCTGCGTTTTTGTCTCGGGCTGCGTGGGCTCGACCGCCGGAACGCCGATCACTGCAGCGTGGGCCGGCGAAACGGTAGGAGCCGGCGCCTCGACGTGCGGCTCTGCGCGCGGCAGTTCTTGGGCGGCGGCGCCAAACGGCCACTCCACTTCGCGCCACGGCGGTGCCTGCGACGTGAGATCGGGAGCGCGCGGCGCTTCCTCGCTCGCATCGAGCGGCGCGCGGGCGCCGGGTTCGAGCCACACGGCCGGACGCACGCGTTCGTGCGCGAGCTCGCGCCCGATCTTCACCGGGCTCCCCGCGCGGTTCTCGATGTCGAAGCCTCCGCGCGCCGTGCCTTCGACGCGAAACGCGCCGGTGCCGAACCACGACACGTAGCCGCCCGGGAGCGCGAGTCGCGCGCGGCCCGCGCGGATTTCGATCTCGATCCGGCCGAGCTCGAGCACGCTCAGGTCGAGCAACGGCTCGGCGTCGGCGGTCGTGTTCGGCGCGTCGGCGGCAGTGCCCCACTCGATCGCGATCGGCCCCGTGAGCCGCAGGCTCATGGCCCCGGGCCAGGAGATGCCCGCTGCGGCTGCGGCACCGATCTCGAGGTGCGCTGCAGAATCGACGCCGATGGTCCGACCGGGCCGAACGATCTCGATCGCCTGCCCGTCGCGCACGAGCAACACGCGACCGCGCTCGGCCGCGACGCGCGCGCCGAAGAAGTCGCCTGCTTGCGCGCGCG
>JANLUN010000867.1:0-2448 GCA_031363505.1 Planctomycetota bacterium
TCGCCGAGCCCGGACTCCTCGACAGGTACGAACGCGGAGCGCGCAGTGTCCCTTGGTCGAAGTACCCGGTCGGCCCGCAGGACATCGAGAGCATGAACGCGGCCGAGCGTGCGTGGGTGCACGGCGTGCTCTTCGGCCAGAACGGTTCGCGCGCGATCGAGCGGGTCCTGCCCGAGGGCACCAGCTTCCTGTCGGGCGTCGAGTACTTCGCCGCGCTCGGCGACGACATCCGGCGCATGAACGCGATCGTCCTGTGGGATGCGCACGGCCAGCGCGCCGGGGTGGGTGGGAAGGTGCACCTCGTGCCCGGTGCGGAGCACCTCGTCGGGCTCGAACGTGCCGGCTGGGTGCGGGCTCTGGCCGACGAGATCGCCGGCTACGTCCCCGACCTGGCCGCGTTCGACAGGACGCAGGTGCTCACGCTCACCGGCCGCGATGGGACTTCGTGGAAGTTCGGCGTCACGGTCTGCTTCGACAATGCTTTCGACGGGCCGTACACCGCGCCACTGCGGGCGGGCCCCCTCGACTTCCACCTCGTGTGCAGCAACGAGGCCTGGTACGAGAAGAGCTTCGAGTACGACCAGATGGTCGCGTTCTCGCGCTTGCTCGCGATCGCGACCGGCCGGTCGATCGTGCGCGCGACCAACGGCGGCGTCACGATCGCGATCGGACCTGATGGACGCGAGATCGCGCGCCTCTCGGTCAACGGGGAGGACCGGATGGTTGCCGGCGCGCTCGCGGTGACCGTTCCCGTGCCGAGCGACCGCGCGGACGCGCCTGTTCCTATTTATGTGCGCTGCGAGTGGGGTGTCCTCGGGCTGTGGATCGCCATCCCTCTCGTGCTGCTCGTCGTCGCCCGCCGGCGTTCGGTTACAGCTCCGCGATGACGTGATAGTGGCGCCCGCCGAACGCCGCCTCGCGGTCGCCGGCGCGCGCTTGACCGTCCTTTGGCACCTCCCTATACTCGCCCGCCGCTCTCTGTCAGAGGTGGGCAAGGATCGCGCGAAGATCCTTGCGCATCAACGCCTTAGAGCGCCCCTCCGAACGTCCCCCTGCACGTCACAAGCCGCGGCCCGACACGACGCTGAACCGGTCGATTTTCGCGAGAGTGAGCCTCTCGCTCGGCCCGTCCGGCAGCCCTCCCCCCACTCCTCCATCGGAATCGTATGAGCCCCATCGCACGGATTCTCATCATCCTCAACTTGGTCCTCGCTGCCGCGTTCGTCGGATGGGCCGCCAACGCGCTCTCGGCCAACGCGGACTTCAAATCGAAGTACGACACCGAGGTCAAGGCGCACACGACCGCGAAGACGGCGCTCGACGCCGAGCTCTCGAAGGTGCGGAGCGAGCTGCGCGTCGCGCAAGAGAGCTCGAACACCTTCATGCAGGCTCGCGACGCGGCGGTGGCGGACAAGGACCGCACCAAGGCCGATCTCGACCAAGAGATCTCGCGCAACGCGAAGTTCGAAGCCGACCTGAACAAGATCGCGGCCACGCTGAGCGAGATCGAAGCCAGCAAGGCGAAGCTGCAAGCCGACAAGGACCGCGCGGTCGAGTCGCGCACCGAGGCTGAGAAGGCCGCCGCGAACGCCGGTGCGGCTCAGCGGACAGCGGAAGAGAAGCTCGGGGACGTCGAGTCCCAACTCGCCGCTGCGACCAACCAGGTCGCCGACCTCGAGACGGCCAAGACCAGCCTCGAGAAGGAAAAGGCGAGCGTGGAGACTCAGCTCGCGTCGCTCATCGACCTGACCGGGGTCAAGGTCGGCGACATCGCCGCGATGCCGAAGATCGACGCGCGCGTCCTCGACGTGAACACCTCGATCAAGCCCGGCCTCGTGTCGATCAACGTCGGCGAAGCCGCGGGCGTCAAGCGCGGCTACACCTTCGAGATCTTCGATGGCAAGGCCTACAAGGGCCAAGTCCGCATCGAGTTCGTCCACCCGAACCTCAGCTCGGGCGTGATCGTGCGTCAGGTCAAGGACCAGGCCATCCGTCAGGGCGACGGCGCGTCGACCCGCCTCTAGTCGTCACGAAAGGAAACGAGCCATGGCTTCCACCCGCCGTACGACGACCAAGACGACCACACGCGAGACGCGTGCAACGTCGCGCATCGGTGACGACGCTGGCGAGGGCCAGGAAGTCGCCGAACCGAAACCCGGCCTCGGTCTCACCGAAGCGATGGTCTTCGCAACGACCGCGCTTCTATTAGGAGCGATCGTGCTGACCGACATGCAGCTCGGGAAGTTCTTCGGCTCGGGCCTCTTCTTCAAGTAGCCGAAGCCGCGCGCATCCGTTCTCACGGGCCGCACTCGCCTCGCGCGAGTGCGGCCCGTGTCGCTTCCGTCCGGGTTGCTTCGAGACGTGTCGCCGAGTCGCTTCGAGCAGCGCAATGCGATCTCGTGCGAAGCCGCGCCGGCAAGCGCACGAACGCTCGCGCGTGCCTTGATC
>JANLUN010000874.1:0-11469 GCA_031363505.1 Planctomycetota bacterium
CGACCTATTCCCCGGCCAGATCGCCGAGCTGGCGGAGATTGGCGGCGAGCGCGCGTTTCGCCGACGACTCATGGAGCTCGGCTTCCTGCCCGGGACGTCGATCCGCTTGGTGCGGCGTGTCGACGTGGGAGACCTCGTCGAGCTCGAAGTGCGCGGAGCTCACATCAGCCTGCGTCGCAGCGAAGCCAGCGACCTGCGCTTCCACGTGCGGCAATGACCTCTTCCACTCACCCTCCTGCCGCAACGGCCAGGAGACGTCCGCTCGTCGCGGTCGCGGGCAACCCGAACACCGGCAAGACGACGCTCTTCAATCGCCTGACGGGATCCGATCTCAAGGTCAGCAACTATCCCGGCGTGACCGTCGAGAGCCACACGGGCTCGCTCGCACTTCCGAGTCGGACGGTCGTCGATCTCATGGACGTGCCCGGCGCGTACAGCCTCTCCGCTCGCAGCCGCGAGGAGGAGATCGCCATCTGCGCGATCGCGGGACTCGCCGGACTTCCGACGCCGGACGTCGTGCTCCTTGTCGTCGACGCGACGCAGCTCTCGCGCAACTTGTATCTCGCGCTGCAGGTGATCGAACTCGAGTTACCTGTCGTGATCGCGCTCAACATGATCGACATGATCGCGGAGCGCGGCGAGACGATCGACGCGAAACAGCTCGCTGTCGAGCTCGGCGTCCCCGTGGTCGAGATCTCCGCACTCCACGGCCGTGGACTGACCGAGCTCGCGGAGACGCTCGACCGCGTCGTGAAGACGCCGGCGAGCGCGAGACCGGGGCCGCGCTGGACGCCCGAGTCCGACGCACTCCGTGCGGATGTCGAGAGCGTCATCGAAACGCTCCCGGCGAGTTGGGTGCAGTCCAGCCCGTCGCGCGCTCGCGCACTCGGACTGTGGGCGCTTCTTTCGCTCGACGAGCACGACGAGATGACCGATGTTTCGCCCGCGGTGCGCGAGCGTGTCGTCGAACGGCGCGCGCGCGCCGCGGAGTCCGGTCGGCAGATCGACGCCGAGGTGATCGGCGGGCGCTACGCGTGGATCGATGCGCACATGATCCGTGTGGTCCGCCGACTGAGTCCGTCGGCGTCCGCGGCGCCCTCGGCGACCGAACGCGTCGATCGCGTGCTGCTGCATCCGGCCTTCGGCTTCATCGCCTTCTTGGCGGCGATGGGCCTCGTCTTTCAATCCTTGTTCAGTTGGGCCGATCCCGCGATCGGTTGGATCGAGGCCGGCGTTTCGCTGCTCTCGCAGTTCGTCGGCGACGCGCTGCCCAATGGACTCGTGCGCGACTTCGTGTGCGACGGATTGATCGCCGGTGTCGGCAGCGTCGTCGTCTTCCTGCCGCAGATCTTGCTGCTCTTCTTCTTCATCGGATTGATGGAAGACTCGGGATACATGGCGAGAGTCGCGTTCCTGATGGATCGCATCATGCGCAGCATCGGGCTGCACGGACGTGCCTTCGTGCCGATGCTGTCAGGCTATGCCTGCGCTGTGCCCGCGATCCTCGCGACGCGCACGATGGAGCGGCAGCGCGACCGCACGCTCACGATGCTCGTGATTCCGCTGATGACGTGCTCGGCGCGCCTGCCGGTGTACGCGCTGCTCATCGGAGCACTCTTTCCGCCGTCGAACGTCTTCGGTTTCGTTCCGGTGCAGGGGCTCTTGATGATCGCGATGTATCTCTTCAGCACGGTCATGGCGCTCGCGGCCGCAGCCGTCCTGTCGCGCACGCTGTTCAAGGGTCCGCGTGTTCCGTTGATCCTCGAGCTGCCGCCCTACCGTCGACCGCACTGGGCCTCCGTGCTGCGCATGATGTGGCAGCGCAGCCATATGTTCCTGAAGGAAGCCGGAGGCGTGATTCTGGTCTGCACGATCGTGCTCTGGCTGCTCCTTTCGTTCCCGCGCCAGCCGGAAGACGCACACCGTCTCGAAGCGGCTCGCGCGGAGCTCGTCGCTCGCAACACGCCGCCGGACGAGATCGAGGACAAGATCCAGTCGCTGTCGCGCACGCAGGCAGGTGAGAACCTGCGGTCCAGTTACGGAGGCCAGATGGGCCACGCGATCGAGCCGGTGATCGCGCCTCTGGGCTTCGATTGGAAAGTAGGGATCGGCTTGATCGGCGCATTCGCCGCGCGCGAAGTGTTCGTGAGCACGATGGGTGTCGTCTACGGAGTCGGCGATGACGCCGAGGCAGCGACGCTGCGAGAGAAGATCCGGCTCGAATCGCGCGCAGACGGCAAGCCCGTCTACTCGCCGCTGATGGGCCTGTCCCTAATGGTGTTCTTCGCGCTCGCATGTCAGTGCATGAGCACGCTCGCCGCGGTCTACCGCGAGACGCGTTCGTGGCGCTGGCCCGTGTTCATGTTCGTGTATATGACGGCGCTCGCGTGGCTCGCGAGCTTTGTCGTGTACCAGGGCGGAACCTGGCTGGGCCTCGGGTAGATCGCGGCACGCTCCGGTGAAGCGGCTCGAGTCCTTCGATCCGCATGGCTCGACGTCTCGGCCGTATCAACCGGCCTGTCTTCGAAGCTCGAAGACGAGCTTCGATGCCAACGCCGACGATTCGCAAGCCGGACTACGGATCCGGACAGGCGAGGAAGATCTCGCGCATCATCGACTTCGTGACGATGTCGAGCCGCACGAAGGGCTCGTTCGGACGATCGCCCGGGAACACGGCGCACAGCGGTATCGAGCGCGAGCCCAATCGCGCCATCATCCGCCGGATCATGTCGGTGCACGGTCCGTCGTTCGTGATGTCCGCCTTCATCGCGACGACGCCCTTGCGCTCCATCAGCGCGCGGATCTCGTCGGATTCGAAGACGTGGTACTCGTTCAACTTGCAGTTCGGACACCAGTTGGCCGTGAAGTCGACAAATACGGTGCGGCCTTCCGCTTGATGTTTCGCGAGCAGCTCGGGATCGAAATTCACCCACGCGACGTGACTTCCGTCGCTCGAAAAGAGTCCCCTGAAATCGACGAACGACACGCGCGCTCCGACGCCGACGATCGCGAGCGAGGCGAGCAGCGTGCCGATGCGTGCCACCGTCGATTGATCGAATGTCGCGAACTTGCCCCACCACCAGCACCCGAGTGCGACGAACAGCAGAAACGCGACGGTGAAGAGCAGTAGGTCCTGTCGCAGGCTCGTCATCAGGTACACGACCGTGCCGAGCAACAGAAACCCCATCAGGTGCTTGAACGTCTGCATCCAAGCGCCCGGCCTCGGAACGATCTTCAACGCCGCGGGATTGGCGGTGAGCACGACATAGGGTGCCGCCATCCCGAGGCCGATCATGAGGAAGATCAAGAAGATGGTCGCGGTGGACTGCGTGACGGACCACGCGAGAGTGCTGCCCAGGAACGGCCCGCTGCACGGAGTCGCGAGAACCGTCGCCATCATGCCTTTGAAGAACGCGTCGCCGAGTCCTTCACGCTGCCCGCCGCCCGCCAGCGCGCCCACTTGGCTTGGAACATCGAGCTCGAACACGTCGAACATCGAAAGAGAGAACGCGAACACGACCGCGATCATCACGACGATGAAGTTCGGATTCTGGAACTGCTCGCCCCATCCCTTGCCTGCGAAGGCGGCCAGCGCAGCGAGTGCCACGAAGACGACCAAGATGCCGCCCGAAAACGCCAGACCGAGCGCGAAGATGCGCGAACGGCTTTCGCCGGCCTGCTGCACGAAGCTCAGGATCTTGATCGACACGACCGGCAACACGCACGGCATCACGTTCAAGATCAGCCCGGCGATGAACGCGAGCACGAGCCACACACCCAAGCCGTGCGACGTCGGATCCGCGCGCGGTGCGTAGTCAGGAAACGTCACCGACGCGCAATCGACGCTGCTCGAAGCTGCGACGGGCTCCTTGTCGTGAGTTGGTGTCGGCGTCGGCGCTCCGTTCGCGCCAGTGCCGTTCGACTCACGGACTTCGAGATCCGCGGGGAAGCGAGCGAACAGTGCGTCCGACCCCGCCCCTGCCGACGTCAGCGACTCGTCGTAACCGACACAGGACTCGAGACACGTCAGCCCGTGCAACTCCGCCCCGATGTCCGCGCCGCTGGCTCCCGGCTTCAGCTTGCCGCGAACGAAGAACTCGACTCGACCCTCGTGTCCGAAGATGTGTGTCGGCTTGTCGTTCGCGCCGATCTCCTGGTCGAAGCTCTTCGGCGTCGGGAAACGCACCGCGCTCCACGCGATGTCGGTGCCCGACATCGTGATGACGAGCGGCTTGCCGACGGCATCCGCGGGCCCCATGTCCTCGCGCGTGGGACCGTGGTAGAGGTGCCAACCCCGATCGACGCGAACGTCGATCGCGGCGCGAACGTCGGCGCCGTCGATGCGCACGTAGAGTTGACCGTTGGCACGGTTGTCCTGCGCGTGGAGGGAACACGCGAGCGATGCGATCGCTAGCAGCGTGAGGAAAAAGACGTTCTTCATGCGGCGTGACACGGAGGGGAAGGATTGTGAAGCAGCCCAGGATCGTATATCGCCGGGCGAAGTGGCTGCGGTTTCTGCCGCGCCCATGTTCGTCGCGCAAACGGCGTCTGTCGCGCAATCGACTGCCTGACGAACATCCGCTTGCCTACGCGCCTCCCCGAACCACGGATGGCAGGGGCCTACGAAAACCTCCGCCTCGCGCGCGTGCCGGCGTATTCTGACGGCCTCGCGCGACTCCGCGCCCATCTCTTACGAGACACTCCATGCGCACCTATCCGATTGCCTGCGTGCTCGGCGCTCCCCTGCTCACTCTCTTCCTGCAGGCGGGAGGGCAAAAGCCCCCGCAGGACGAGCCTTCGACGGCGGCCGAGCGTGTGCGCATCGACCGCAAGAAACTGCAGAAGGATATCCAAGGCGCATGGCGGCTGGTCGAGCTCCAAGCGCCGAGCTTGTATCAGCGATCGCGGAAGGACGTCGGCTACTGCCTGATCTCGGGCAATTGTCTCTCGCTCGAGTTGCACTTGGGTTGGATGTCCGACCCCGCGACCATCGAGGCCCGAACATTCCAGTCGGGTACGCACACGTTCGACATCGACGACGAGGGCCAGCTCAGGACCGCGACCCTAATCGGCGCGTACATCAACCGCTCGAACACCCTGCAGTTCGAGTCACCGGGCTCCGCACGCTCGTACAAGATCACGCTCGTCGCCAATCAGCTCTCGCTCGCGCGAGCAGATGGTCAGACGCTCGTATTCGAACGTATGCTCGACGCATCGCTGGAGCGCGACTTCTTCGGCCGTCGCAAACGCGACGTTGCGAAACCGGACGCCGACGAGAAGTCGGACGTGAAGGACGGCACGAAGGACGAGCGGGAGAAATGACAGCGCCAGACGCGGTGGAGAGCGAAGCCACCGCATCTGGCGCGAAAGACGAGCTGCTGCTTCAAGTTCGGACGGCGCGTTGGGTCTCCGATCGAGCTCGTACGGCTCGTCCGCGCATCGACGGAGACTTCGCGGCTCGTCCTAGCACTGGCTGAAGCCGCACGAGTGACACTTCACGCAGCCTTCCTCGAACGCGAGCGCCGACGTGCACGCCGGGCACTTGATCTTGTACTGCGAGACGCTGCGCGGCGGATTCGTGTGAGCACCCGGCGTGTGAGCCGTGCGCGGCGTGGCCTGCGCGTGCGGAATCCGGATCTGGTCCGGCTCCGCGCCGCCGAGCAGCAAGCCGTGCAATCCGACTTCTTGTTTCGCGTCGAGATAGCGCTGCAACGCCGTCGCGAGTCCGTCGGCGAGCGACATGATCCGCCCGTCTTGCGTCGGCACCGAGAGGCTCGAACCGATGCCCTCGAGCTGCTTGATCGCCATTTTCAAGCTGCCGTTCGAGCGCAGCCAGAGCGACAGGATGCGACAGATCGCTTCGAGGTCGGAGTTGGCGACATCGCCGCCCTTGCCCAGCTGCGCGAAGACTTCGCGCTCGCGGCCCGAGACGGGATCCACCGACACCTTCACGTGCATGTTGCCGAAGGGCGTCATCTGCCGGATGCGCAGGCAGCTCATGATCTCCGGCAGCTTGATCGGGTTGAGCTCCACGTCACCGTCGTCGGCACGCTGGACGCGCATGCCGGGCAGCGCGCTCTCCGCTGACGGTGCTTCCCCGCCGGCTTTCTCGTGCTGCTTGCCCGAGTTCTTGAGCGCCATCGGTTGCTGTTCGCGGCAGCCGTCGCGGTAGACCGTGACGCCTTTGACGTCCTCGTCGATCGCGAGCTCGTAGATCTGGCGCACGTCGTCGGCCGTCGCATCGTGCGGGAAGTTGATCGTCTTCGAGATCGACGAGTCACAGTGGCGCTGGAACGCCGACTGCATCTTCATGTGCCAGAAGGGCGAGATGTCGTGCGCCGTGACGAACACGCGCTTCTGATCGTCCGGGATCTCCGCGCGGTGTTGGAGCGTGCCTTGTTCGACGATGTCGTCGACGAGAGCGTCCGAGTAGACGCCGTGCTCGCGGGCCATCTGCTCGAACACGTAGTTCACCTCGCGCATGATCGTCGGACGACCCTGCGTGTCCTTCATGACTTGGCGGATGAAGGCCAAGCTGAACATCGGCTCGATGCCGCCCGAGCAGTTGGCGATGATCGAGATCGTCCCAGTGGGGGCGACGGTAGTGGTGTAGGAGTTGCGCATGCGACGGCCCTGCTTCTCCCAGTCGGAGCCTTCCCAAGCAGGGAACACGCCGCGCTCTTCGGCGAGCATCTCCGACGCGAGGTGCGACTCGTCGTTGAGCACCTTCATGACGCGCTCGCCCCACGCGCAACCTTCCTCGGTGTTGTACGCGATACCGAGCTTGTACAGCGCGTCCGCGAAGCCCATCACGCCGAGTCCGATGCGACGCGTCGTCTTCGACATGCTGTCGATCTGCGGCAACGGATAGCGATTGACCTCGATCACGTTGTCGAGGAAGCGCGTGCACGTGTGGATGATCGATTTGAACTCGTCCCAGTCGAAGCGCGCGCCGCGGCCGATGCCGCCCTCGCCCTTGACCAAGACGCCCAGGTTGATCGATCCCAGGTTGCACGAGTCGAACGGGTGCAGCGGCTGTTCGCCACACGGGTTCGTCGCCTCGATCAGGCCCACGTTCTTGATCGGGTTCTTCTCGTTGATCCGGTCGATGAACACGACCCCCGGCTCGCCGGTGCGCCAGGCGTGCTCGACGATCAGGTTCCAGATCTCGCCGACCGTCCAGAACTCGCCGGTGTCCTTGCCTTCAGCGCCGCGCTTCTTGAGCTTCGTCCACTGCTTCGTGCGCGGGTTTTGAACTTGGTGGATCGTCTCGGGCTTAGTCCGCAGTTCATTGATGAAGCGGTTCGTGACCGTCACGGAGATGTTGTAGTTCGTCAACATCCCCAAATTGTCCTTGATGGTGATGAACTCGATGATGTCGGGGTGATCGACGCGCAGGATGCCCATGTTGGCACCGCGCCGGAACGCACCCTGCTGGATCGCGTCGGTCGCCTTCGAGAACACTTGGATGAACGAGAGCGGACCCTCGGTGGTCCCGCCCGACGAGCGCACGAGGTCGCCTTGCGGACGCAGGCGCGAGAAGCTGAAGCCGGTGCCGCCGCCCGCCTTCTGGATCATGGCCGTCGCCTTGATCGAGTCGAAGATGCCTTCGATCGAGTCCTCGACGGGGAGAACGAAGCACGCCGAGAGCATTCCCATCTCGCGGCCGGCGTTCATCAACGTCGGGCTGTTCGGCATGAACTGCCGCTTCGCCATCAGCGTGTAGAACTCGCGCGCGACCGACAGCGCGCGCTCCGGGCCGCCGCCTGAGAACGACAAGTCCGCCTTCGCGATGTGCGCGGCAACGCGCCACACGAGCTCGCGCGGTGTTTCACACACCTTGCCCGTGTTCGCGTCCTTTTTCAGGTAGCGACGCTCGAGCACCGTGACCGCATTTTCGGTCAGCTCGGGATCCGGGAGATCGCGAGGCGGTGCGAGCGACTCGAGTTCAGCGAGCGCATCCACGGCGGTTCGGGTTTCGGCAGGACGGCTGGACTTCACGAGGGGGGTGGCGGTGGGGTTCACGTGCTTTTTCCGGAAAAGAAGAACTTAGACCGAGCGGTTGCGAGTCCGTCGTGCGCCGCAGGCGCGCCGCACGCGTAAGTGCTTCAGATGCAGGGCGTTGGGACGGAGCTTGGCGCGACAACGTGGCCCGGGACAGGGCCGCGCGAGCGGAAGGGCGATCAAAGCTCCGTGTCATCGGTGAAGCAAGCGTTCCGACAATTCCCGCGGGTTCGATGCGCTACCGCCTATGGGCGCGAAGCTTACGCATCCGAACCGAATTGCGCACCCGTTCTTCAAGAACGCGTCGCGCGCCTTCCACGCCAACGCGCGGTCATGTGTCGCCACTCCGGAATCGCGAGCCACTCCGCAGAAAGGCCGTAAACAAGGGCTGAAACCGCGATCGACGCGGCGAGAGCGAGCGCGGAATGCGCGTCGCGCGCGAGCACCCAGTAGAGACCGCGCGCCACGAGGCAGCTTCCGACGGCGGCGAGGGCGATCGTCGCGAGCCGTCGACGCATCGATCGATCGGCCGGCGGCAAGCCGAGACGTCGCTCCAGTCCCGGCAGCAGCAGCATCAGGTTCCCCCACGACGTCAGCGCCGTCGCGAGCGCGAGTCCTCCGATGTCCATGCCGAGCACCGCGACGAGCAAGAAGTTGAGCCCGACGTTAGCGACGAGCATCGCGATCGAGATCTTCACGGGCGTCTTGAAGTCACCTAGCGCGTAGTACGTGCGCGCGACGAGGCCCGCCGCTCCCGCCGGCAGGATCGCGAGCGTCAGGAAACGCAGTCCCTCCGCCGTTCGCACGACGCCGTCCGCGCTGAACGCGCCGCGTTGAACGCACGCGGCGACGACCGGCTCGGCGAAGAACAAGAGCCCAGCGCTCGCCGGCAACGCCACGAACGCGATCGCGATGTGCGTCCGGTCGTGGAGCGCTCGCACCTCCGTCAACGATCGCTGGTGTCCGAGCGCCGTGAGTGCCGGGAACACCGCGCTCGTCGCCGCGATCGAAACGAGCGACATCGGGAACTGCTGGATGCGCGTGGCGTAGTAGAGAGTGGTCGGTCCGCCGTCGGGCAAGAGGCTCAGCGCCATGAACCCGTCGATCATCACATTGATCTGGTAGACGGCGGCGCCGAGAGCGAGAGGAGCCGTCGATCGGAGCACGGCCCACACGCGGTCCGTCGAGACAGCAGCGGCATCTTGGGGCGTGCCGTCCTTGGCTCGGGAAAGGAGCCCCTTCGCGTGCAGGGCCGGCAACTGCATCGTGAGCAGGATCAGGCCGGCGACCAGCACGAACCACGCCAGCCAACGCATCATCTCCATCTGGCGCGCGAACTCGTCCGCGTCACTCGCACCGGGTACGCGAGTCCAGCCGAAGGCACCCGCCACGATGAACAGCGAGGCGATCCACCAAAGGTTCATCACGACCGGCGCGAGGCTCGGCGACAAGAAGTGCCCGCGCACGTTCAACGCGCCCGACGCGACCGCGGAGAGACACACGAGGACGACGAACGGCATCATCCGCACGGTCAGCTCGCGCACGGGCGCGGGATTGGAGCCGAGCCACTGAAATCTGGTGATCGGCATCGTGTCGGGCATGAAGTGCACGGCGATCATCACGACCGCGCACACGCCGAGCAGAATCCACAGAAGCACGCGGACGATCGCGAGGAAGAGTTGTCGACCGCCTTCCTCGCCTTGCTCGGCGTCGGCCTTCGTGATCGCGGTCGTCAGCGACGTGGTCATCGCGCCTTCGCCCAAGAGACTTCGAAAGAGATTCGGCACACGCCAAGCGGTGACGAACGCGTCGTTGATGGGCGAGTGATCGCCGAAGATCGACGCAGCCAGCGTCTCGCGCGCGAACCCGACGATCCGGCTGAGCAGCGTCAGCGAGGAGATCAGCGCGGTGCGACCGACGAGCTTTCGGTGCCGGCTGACGACGTCGACCTTGTGGACCGGAGGCGTCGAATCGTGGACCGGCGTGGTCGGGAGATCACTTTCGGCACGCGGCGGCGTTTCGCTCACGTCGAGACACTATCCGGCGCGCCGCGCGACAGGAATCCGTCGGCGGTCGGCGCTGCTGCGGAATATCGATGCGGTCTACGTCGCGGTAGTGGCGGCTCGGGAGTGTTCGCGCGACCGCGATCGACAATGTCCGCGCGATGGCGAGCGATGCTGCAGTGCGACGAGTGCTCTGCTACTTCAGCACTTCGCTGAGAATCTTCTGCACCGCTTTGCCGTCGACTTGGCCTTTGTGACGCGCCATCACCGCCTTCATCACGGTGCCCATGTCTTTCTTCGACGAAAGTCCGAGCTCGGCCATCACGGCGGTCACGGCCGCTTTCGTGTCCGACTCGGAGAGCGCCTTGGGCAAGTACGACTGCACGACCGCGATCTCGCTTTGTTCGCGCGCCACGAGGTCCATGCGACCGGCTTTCCCGTACTGCTCGACGCTGTCCTGGCGCGTCTTCACGGCGCGGATCAGCACCGCGGTTTCGTCGTCGGGGCTGAGCGCCTTGCCGAGCTCCGCCTCTTTCTTCCGCAGCTCCGCGAGCACCATACGCAGCGTGTCGCGCGCGACATCGTTCTTGTCGCGCATCGCCTGCTTCATGTCGGTCTGGAGTCGTTCTTCGAGCGTCATCGCAAGCCTCACTCGTCCGATTCCACGGACGCATCGTCGCCCTCGTCTGCGTCCGGCGCTGCATCGTCGTCGTCCGGGGATTCGTCGTCGTCGTCCGACGCGTCGTCCTCGTCCATTCCGTCAGCGGACGGCCCGTCCACGATCGGCGGAACTCGCGGAGTCTTCTGAGCGTCGGCTTCGCGCGCCTCGGCGTAGCGCTCGAGATCCTGCTCGGACACGACTTCGAGAGCGACGAGGCGATCGCCTTCCTTCAGGTTGACGAGTCGCACGCCCTGCGTGTTGCGGCCGATGCTGCTGATCTCGACGACCGGCGTGCGCACGAGCATGCCCGTCTGCGTGATGAAGAGGACGTCGTCGCCTTCGCGCGCGAGCGACACCGACACCACGCGTCCGTTGCGGCCTTCCGTGCGGATGCTGATGACGCCCTGTCCGCCGCGACCCTGGATCGGATAGTCCGCGATCGGTGTGCGCTTGCCGTATCCGGCCTCGCCGCCCGTGATCAGCGTCGCTTCCGGATCCGCGACGACCATGCCGACGACTTCGTCCTCGGCGCGCAGTCGAATTCCGCGCACGCCGCGCGAGGTGCGGCCCATGCGGCGCGCAGCGCTCTCGTCGAAGCGGATCGCTTGCCCGTTGCGCGTGCACAAGACGATCGTGTCGCCCGGCTTCGCAAGGCCGACGCCGACGACGGAATCACCCTCGTCGAGGACGATCGCGCGGATCCCGCCCTTCTTCGGTCGCGAGAATGCTTCGAGGCTCGTCTTCTTGACCGTGCCTCCGCGCGTCGCGAAGAACACCGAGCTCTCGGATTCGAACGCCGGA
>JANLUN010000003.1:0-4800 GCA_031363505.1 Planctomycetota bacterium
GCACTCGCGAACGAGAGAATGCCGTACAGATCGAGCGTCTCGCCGATCGGCAAGTGCCAGCCCGCGCCGATGCGATACAGATCGAGATCCGAATCATCCGAGAGCACTGAGTACGATCCCTGCAGGAAGATGTTCAGGATGATCTCGAGCGATGCTTTGAATTCGAAACCGTCGAGGCTTTCGTTGGAGCCATCGGGTTCGTACATGACGTAGTTGGCTTCGACGAACGTGTAGCTGAAGCCCGACGGGTTGTCGCTCTCCAGCATCGGCGCGGGTGATGCGACGAACGCCGCGACGGGATCCAGCGCGAGCGACGCAGCGGATGCTTCCGGAACGTTCGGAGTGGCGGCCGACAGAATGGAATAGAGAGCGACGTACGAAATCATGGGAGCGATGTCCTTCCAGTGTTGGGGTTCAGCGAAGGCCGAATTCGTCGGCGCTCCGACCAACCTGGGCCACGAAAGGCTAGCAGAGTCTCGCGCGAACTCCCATGTCGAGGTCTCGCGCGCGTGCCGATCGAGCTGCGCTCCGCTGTCCGATCCGCGGCGAACTAGGTAATCTGCGCGATAACTCTGAGAGGTTATTGAGACATATGAAGCTCCTGCAAACGCTCGCCGTACTCTTCTTTTGTGTCGTCCCTCTGGCGTGTCGCTCCGCCGACAAGTCACACGACGCGTCGCACTCTGCGCCGTGCACCTGCGGCCAACGCGCGGCCGACATGGAAGGTTGCGCGCACGACGCGTGCATGCACGGTCAACGCAATCCCGCTAACCCCGACTGCGTCTGTGGCACGCTCTCGATCCCGAAGACGAAGTGAGGTTCACATGCTGCTTCGCACACCGCTGATTCTCGTGTGTCTCGCGGCGCTCGCCGCTTCCTCCGTCGTTCAAGAGAACATCAAGCTCAAGAACGGCACGGTCGTGAATGGGCGCGCCACTGCGTATGACCCGAAGAACGAAGTGCTCTCCTTCCGCACGGCGGATGGACAGGACGCCCGGGCTCGAGTTTGATCTCACTTGGCAGCGGCTCGAGTGGTACGCGGAGGTGGAGTACGTGTTCGACTCCGCGGAGAGCGACGACAATTACTACTATTCGTGGTCGACGCTCACCTACGGACTGACGGATGCGTTCAGCGCCGGGCTCGTCGCTGAGCGCACGAAGCTCGTCCACACCGAGTTTTCCGTGCAGCACGGGCTGGCACTCCAGTTCCATCACGCGAACCTCGGCGTCTCGCTCTACGCGTACAACCTGGGCACGGACGACTCGTACGCCGTCGTCGCGCTCGAGTTCGCACCCTGAGCTCGCACCTCGCGAGCGACGCCGACGCGGAGAGCTCGCATCTCAAGCCGGTCGTGTGGCTCTCCGTGCGCTCTCGTGAACCGGCGGACGTCGCGGGCTCAAGCTCCACGGCCTGACGGCCGAAAGAGCCCAGACGGTCTCTACTCAGCGCGGTCTTGCACGCGGTGTCGAGGAGAGCCGGGAGCTCCCATTGCCCGAAACGCCGATCGAAACTGCCCGTCCATCGCTCACACGACCGGCTCGACCGGCCGAGCCGTTCGTGCAGGTAATGCTGTGCCTCGTCGTCGCGGCGCTGCTCCTTCTCGTGATCGCGCTTCCAATAGGAGGCCAATCCACGAGCGACGTCGAGCAGCAAGCGACGGTGACCGAGCTGCGCAGCACTCTCGATGCGCTGCGGAGCGCGATCGGCGAGTATCGCTACGACCACGGCACTTGGCCGGGACAAGTCGATGGCGAGTTCTCTCCGATGATGCTCGCTTCGCGCTTCGAATCGCACCTCACGCAGCCTTCCGATGCCGCAGGTGAGACCGCGCCGATGCGAACATTGAGCCATCCGTTCGGGCCCTACCTTCATCAGACTGCGGGTCTGCCCGCGAATCCGATCAACGGCCTCGCGAGCGTGCGCATCCTCAGCCCGCTCGATCCGTGGCCGCTTCAACCGGATGGCACGAGCGGCTGGATCTACCGTCCGGCGACGGGCGAGCTCCGCGCGAATTGCCCGGGCGAAGCCACCGGCTTGGGTGTGCGGTTCGCGGACCTGTAGCTCGGCCCCGAAGCCTCATTGGCCTGCGCTCGCTCGACTCCGCCGCGCTTGCTTGAGGCCCGCGCACGCGCCGGTCGAAGAGAACTACGGATGTGGGGCGGGGGCATGCGGCGGGAGCGAGACAGGCGGCTGCGCGGCGGATTCACGATCGTCGAGCTGCTCGTCGCGCTCATCCTCGTGGCCCTGACCGCCACCGCTGCGATCACGGCCTTTTTTTCCCGCACTGAGATCACGCTCGACAGCGCGGCGCGCCTCCTCGCCGAGGATCTGCGATCTGCTCAGAGTCGCGCGACTGTGCTGCGGTGCGAGGTCGTGTTCCGATTCGCGGCCGACGGCTCCGGGTACGAGTCGTACGACAACGACCAGCGCTCGAAGCCGCGCACGAACGGCCCCGACGGAACGCATCGAGACTTCGAGCGTGACGCGGTCTTCGAGGGCGTGCGCATCAGCGACGTGCAACTCGGCGGGCCGGATCACGTCGTCTTCCTGCGCGACGGCTCGGTCGCGACCGGCGGGCAGGTCACCATCGCCTACCACGGCGCGACGCGCACGGTCGTGATCGAACCGGGGAAGAGCTGGATTCGGGTCGCCGACAGCTGACGACGCCCGGCGGCGCGAAAAAAAGTCCAGCTAGGGAGACCGACTTCGTCGGCCCGTTCGTACCGATCATCGCCGAGTGCGATGGATCGACCCGGGGTGCTGCGCGTGGCTCGAATCCTCGTCGTTAGGCTCGCTCCATGCCGTGAAACGCACGCTCACGCGGCTCGCGGGTCGACGAGCGACCACCACGAATAAAAAGGGAGTCGTCTCTTTGTGAGAGACGACTCCGCGCGGGTCGTTGCTGATGCCGGGCATCAGTCGACGCGGCCGAGAGAAGGTGGCAGAACCTTACCTCGGCGGCTCTGGGTCAAGGCAGGGGTGACACCAGAGCGCTGCGATGGGGATCGCAGCTTCCGAGTGTTGGGTAACACTCGGACACAGGACGGGGTGGCAGAACCTCGCCCGTGTGTTCGAAATGTATCCGGGGATTGAGAAGGGTGTCCATCGATATCTGGTGAGGGGGATCAGTACGTCGGGATCTTCGGATCGACTTGCGCGCGCCACGCATCGAGGCCGCCGCGCATCGAGTACACCTGATGGAAGCCGTGGCCTTTGAAGTAGGCCGCGACGTCTAAGCTCCGCTGACCGGTCTTGCAGGTGAACACGATCCTGCGGTCCTTAGGCAATTCCATGTATCGGGCGGAGTCGGTGTAGTCGATCAGTTCGGCCGCTTCGATCCGCGCGACTTCCCATTCCTGGGGCTGACGCACATCGATGAAGGAGAACGACTCGCCATGATCGAGCCACTCTTTCACCGACGTGGGCTCGACCTGCATGTTCGAGTCCATGTCCTGCGCGACCTGGATCGTGCGGACGACCTCGGGCACGTCGAGAATGTTGTGATCCTTGCAGACCTGCGCGAGCGTGTCCGTCGGTTGGAAGCCGCACGACGAGCAACCGCCGACGTGGTAGCGCTGGAAGAGCGCGCGCTGCGCTGCCGGAGCGATCCCCATGATCTGCTCCATGGTCATGTCGGGACGAATCGCTACCTGGGACTGGGTCAATTCGGAGGACTCCTGCAAAGCCGCTGCGGGGGCAATCTCTGGATCGCTCAGCGAGGGGGCCGTCTGCCGTCGGCGGAACCTCTCGAATTCTAGCCTACTCCGGCGCGCGCGGAAGATCCGCGGACGCCCTCGTGTGGCGCGCGCCAGCGGGCTCACTTACCCTTGCGCGCCCATCCGCGCTTCGGCGCGCCCATCCGCACCTCCCCTATTGCACGTCGCGGACTGCACACCGCATCGGCCCGAAACCGCACCCCTACCTTATGACGGAAGCCCGCATCACCCCGCGCGCGGACGATTACGCGCAGTGGTACCAGGACGTGATCCAAGAAGCGCAGCTCGCCGAGTCCGCGGGCGTGGTCAAGGGCTGCATGGTCATCCGGCCGAACGGCTACGCGATCTGGGAGAAGATGCAGGCCGACCTCGACCGGCGCTTCAAAGCGACGGGACACCAGAATGCGTACTTCCCCCTCCTGATCCCGCTCTCGTTCTTGGCGAAGGAAGCCAAGCACGTCGAGGGGTTCGCGATGGAGGTCGCGGTCGTCACGCACACCGGCCTCAAGGCGGTCGACGGCAAGCTCGAGCTCAAGAACGAACTCGAAGAGCCCTACGTCATCCGGCCGACGTCCGAAACGATCATCGGGCACTTCTTCGCCAAGTGGATCGACTCGTACCGGGATCTCCCGCTGCTCCTCAATCAATGGGCGAACGTGATGCGCTGGGAGCTGCGCACGCGCATCTTCCTGCGCACCGGCGAGTTCCTGTGGCAGGAAGGCCACACCGCGCACGCGACGCACGCGGAAGCGGACGAAGAAGTGCAGCGCATGCTGAAGGTCTACCGCGACTTCGCGCGCGAGATCATGGCGATGCCCGTGATCTGCGGCATGAAGACGGCGAACGAGCGCTTCGCGGGCGCGCACGAGACGTACTGCATCGAAGCGATGATGCAGGACGGCAAGGCGCTGCAAGCGGCGACGAGCCACGATCTCGGCCAAAACTTCGGCAAGGCGTTCAACGTCACATTCCAAAACCAAGAGGGCGTGCGCGACTTCGTGTGGCAGACGTCGTGGGGCGCGACCACGCGACTCATCGGCGCGCTCGTCATGGTGCATTCGGACGACGACGGTCTCGTCATCC
>JANLUN010000012.1:0-11228 GCA_031363505.1 Planctomycetota bacterium
GTCCTTCACCGACCAAGAGATCCTCGAAACCGTGCGGATGATCGAGCTCGAGACGCTCGACATCCGCACGACCACGCTCGGCATCAACCTGCTCGACTGCGCCGATCCCGACCTCGAGAGCGCGTGCGAGAAGGTGTACGCGAAGATCGTCCACCACGGGAAAGACCTCGTCGCCGTCGCGAACTCGATCGCGTCCGACTACGGCGTTCCGATCGTCAACAAGCGCATCGCGGTGACGCCGATCTCGCTCGTCGCAGCGGCGTCGGCGAGCTCCGATCTCACGCCGTTCGCGCGCGCGATGGACGCGGCGGCGGCAAAAGTCGGCGTCGATTTCATCGGCGGCTTCACGGCGTACGTGCACAAAGGGTTCACGAACAGCGATCGCGCGCTGTTCGATTCGATCCCGAGCGCGCTCGCGGAGACGAAGCACGTGTGCTCGTCGGTGTCGCTCGCCAGCACGCGCGCCGGCATCAACATGGACGCGGTCAATCGTTTCGCGGAGGTGATCCTCGCGACGGCGGCTCGCACCGCGCGGGAGGGCGGACTCGGCTGCGCGAAGCTCGTGTGCTTCTGCAACGCGGTCGAGGACAATCCGTTCGTCGCGGGCGCGCACCACGGAATCGGTGAAGCGGAGACGGTGCTCAACGTCGGCGTGTCCGGTCCGGGTGTCGTGCGTTCGGCTCTCGCGCGACTCGGACCCGAGGCCGACTTGCTCGCCGTTGCGGAAACGATCAAGCGCACTGCGTTCAAGGTGACGCGCATGGGCGAGCTCGTCGGTCGTGAAGCCGCACGTCGTCTCGGCACGACGTTCGGCATCGTCGACGTGAGCCTCGCGCCGACGCCGGCGGAAGGCGATTCGGTCGCGGACATCCTCGAGCTGATCGGACTCGATCGCACGGGTGCGCCGGGTACGACGGCGGCGCTCGCGCTCCTCACCGACGCGGTGAAGAAGGGTGGAGCGATGGCTTCGTCGAGCGTTGGCGGTCTCTCAGGTGCGTTCATTCCCGTGTCGGAAGACGAGGGCATGATCCGCGCAGTGCGCGACGGCGCGCTCTCACTCGCGAAGCTCGAAGCGATGACGGCGGTGTGCTCGGTCGGCCTCGACATGGTCGCGGTGCCCGGTGACACGAGCGCGGCGACGATCGCCGGCATCATCGCGGACGAGATGGCGATCGGGATGATGAACCACAAGACGACAGCGGTGCGCATCATCCCGGTACCGGGCAAGAAGCCGGGTGAGACGGTCGAGTGGGGCGGATTGCTCGGCACGGCGATCGTGCAGGATCCGGGCAAGTTCAGCTGCCCCGGGTTCTTCGCGCGCGGCGGAAGGATTCCGGCGCCGTTGCAGAGCTATCGGAACTGACCACTTCAAGTCGATCTCGTGCCCCCGACGTTCGAGTCGACGCGCGGCCGTCGGAACGTTCTTCCCGGCGATTTCTTCTCTCGGATACGCCGCGACATGCGGTGACGCGCTGCACGACGCGATCGACGCGCACGTGCGAACATCCTTCGCTCCTCGTACCCCTCACTGAATTCCATCGCGCCTCAAGAAACGCGCGAGCGTGGCTCGAACAAGAGGACTCGAACGCGACGCGCGCGTGCGCAGCGCTCGTTCGCCACCGTCCCCAATACGAGGCCTTCTCCGTGAGTCGCAAGATCCTGTTCGTCGAAGGCGAGCACGCCGTCCAAGAAGAGTTCGTTCGCGAGCTCCAGAGCAAGTACGAGGTCGCGATCGCCAAGAGCGCCGAGGAAGGCTTCGAGCTCATGCGCACGAGCGGACCGTTCGCGGTCGTGATGGCGCAGACCGTGCGCGGTCTCGGCTTCCTGCGCGAGCTGCCTCCGGGACCCACGGCAATCGGGTACACCGACGCGGACGCGTTCGGCAGCGTCATCGCGAAGGATGCGATCGCCGACGATCACGGCTTCCGTTTCCTCGAACAGCCGTACACGCTCGCCATGCTGATGCGCGCGGTCGACGAAGCGTTCGACGCGGCGACCGATCTCGACGCGACGACGCGCGAAGCCGAGTCGCTGGTGGAGAGTTTGACGTCGAAGCTCGCCGGCTCGTCCCACGCGAGCACGCTCGCGGAGACCGTCGCACTCTTCGCGTGCTTGCAGCGGCTCACCGAGTCGCTCACGGGCGCGCGCTCGATCACCGACATCGCGCGCTTCGCGGCGGAGGCCGCGCACACCGCACTCGGCGGCGGCGGCGTGCACGTCCAACTGTGGGAGAGCGCGAGCGGCCGCGTTGCCGTCGGTGCCGACGCGGGCCCCGAGATGTCGTCGAGGATCCACTTGGAAGTCATCCGCGGGCGCGACGGTCAGATCGGCGAGATCGCCGTCGACGCGCTGCGACCCGGCCGTGGGCCGTTCACGCCGGCCGAAAAAGCGATGCTCTCGGCGATCGCGGGCATGACCGCCGTTTCGGCCTTCAACGAGTTCAGCCGTCGCGCGCACGAGCGCACCCATCACGCGACGCTCGTCGCGCTTGCGCGTCTGGCCGGCCGGCGCGACAACGAGACCACGAAGCACTTGAAGCGCGTCGAGGCCTACTGCCGGCTGATCTCCGACGGGTTGAAGACGAACCCGATCCACGCGCCCATGATCGACGACGAGTTCGTCGAGCACCTCGCGCACGCGAGCGCGCTCCACGACATCGGTGAAGTCGGCATCCCCGACTCGATCCTCATGAAATCGGGCAAGCTCAAGCCCGAGGAGTGGGAGATCATGAAGACGCACGCCGAGATCGGCGCGCTCACGCTCGACGGCGTGATCCGCGAGTACGGCGAGCAGCCGTTCCTCGCGATCGGCCGCGACATCGCGTGGTGCCATCATGAAAAGTGGGACGGCTCCGGTTACCCGCGCAGCCTGCGCGGCCGCGACATTCCGCTCGCCGCGCGCATCCTCGCGCTCGCCGACGTGTACGACGCGCTCACGACCGTGCGTCCGTACAAGAACGCGTGGGATCACGGCGACGCGCTCGAGTGGGTCGCCGCGCAGTCGGGTTTCCACTTCGATCCGGACGTCGTCACCGCGTTCCTCACGCAGCAGGAGCACGTCGATCGCATCCGCGTCGAGCTGGCCGACACGCTGGACGAGCTGCGCTCGAAGAACCCCGACATCTTCGGCGTGCCCGCGGACCGGTAGTCAGTCGAGGCGCGAGCGCTTCAGGTCCGGCGGCAAGAGCGCGACGAGGGTCATCGCACCCGGTCGCGGCTCCCCGTGAAGCACCGCCACGCCGCCTTTTGCGAATCGGAATGGCGCCGCGTTGCCGCGATGCTCGCGCAGCTGCCAACCCGTCACGAGCCAGAAGAGCAAGTCGGACAGCCACGGTTCGTGTCCGACGAGCGCGACGCACTCGCCGTCGATCGACGCGAGGAACTCCGCGCGCGCCGGCCCCGCGAGCCCCGGAGTCACGATCGTTTCGCCGTCGATCACGCACTCCAACAGGTCCGCGGTCTCGACGGCGCGGAGCAACGGACTGTGGTACACGCGATCGAACCGCACGCCGGCGCGATCGAGGCGGCGCACGACGCGTCTGAATTGCTCGCGGCCCGGCTTGGTGAGCGGTCGCTCCTCGTCGGCGAGCTCTTCCGAGCGTTCCTTGGCCTTTGCGTGTCGGATCAGGAACAGCCGCATGTCTATTCGGCCTTCAGCTTCTCGCGCAGCGGGCTCCAAGCCGCCGCCGAGGCGGTGCGCTGCTCCTCGATCTTCAGTCGCACGATGGCGAGCGATTCAGCCGCGCCGCTGGCGCCGCACTCGGCGAGATGACGAGCCTCCACGACGCGGTTGTTGAGCTCGCCCAAGAGATCGAGGAAGTCACGGATCTCGTCCGTATCCTCTTCGAGCCATTCGCGAGCGTAACGCAACCGTCGAAGCGACCGGCGCAGCCCGTGCCACGCCGTGACATCGGTCGCGTCGCGATCGACCTGCGTTCCTCTATGAAGCGCGTTCCGCCGGAACCGCTCGATGGTTCGCCGAGCTCGCGCGCGAGAAAGCGCGGGCAACGCGACGAGCGCGGTGAGGAGCGCACCGACGCGCTCGTCGTCGAGCGCGGAAACGAGCACGCGGCGGGAAGCGGCGCGCTTCTCCTCGAGCCAGCTCGCGCACTCGGGGTTCGAATTCTCGGCGAGGAGCACGTCGAGATCGCGCACCTCGCTCGCGCTCCGCCGCAGCCAGCGGAGATCGTCGACGAGCGCGCGTCGCCCGCCGAGCTCGAGCCAGACCCGCAGTCGTCCCGCGGCGACGCGCATTTGATGGACGCCTTCGGGATCATCGCCGGCCCGCGCGACGGCGAGCTCCTGCTGGAGGCGCTCCAGCCAGGCGGTGGGGGAGATCATGGTGTGCGCCCTGGGGTTGTCCCAATTGACAATCCTACCCCGCATCGCGACCTCCGGACCGCGCACCGCCGATCCCGCGCAAGGTCAGGCGCATCAAGGTTCGATGAAGAGTGCGGTTACGCAGTGCACGGCGTCGGCGGTCTGGCGCAGCCGCGTCGTCTCTGCGAGTATTTCCGCCCCTGCGGTCCGCACGCATCGAGGTGCGTGTTCCCTGCTCGATGGACAGCGCCGCTCCAGAAATGCTCGTTCCCCGCGGTCGACCCGAGCCCGCAGCTTCGCGCGACGACGCGACCGATCTGCGCGATCCGCGGCTGTATCTGAATCGCGAGCTCGCGCAGCTCGAGTTCAACGCGCGCGTGCTCGAGCAGGCCAAGGATCCGTCGACGCCGCTCTTGGAACGTCTGCGGTTCCTCACGATCTGCAGCACGAACCTCGACGAGTTCTTCGAGATCCGCGTCGCGGGCTTGAAGCAGCAGGTCGCGTTCGACGTGACGCAGGCCGGCGCGGACGGGTTGACGCCGCAAGAGACGTTGGAGCGTGTCAGCGGCCTCGCGCACGCGCTCGTCGCGGAACAATATGCGTTACTCAACGACGTCCTCCTGCCGGCGCTCGAGACGGAAGGCATCCGCGTCGTCAAACGCTCCGCGTGGACCGCGCGGCAACAGCGCTGGATCAGGCGCTACTTCAACCAGAACGTGCTTCCGGTGCTGACGCCGATGGGCCTCGATCCGGCTCATCCGTTCCCGAAGGTGCTCAACAAGAGCCTCAACTTCATCCTGTCGCTCGACGGTTTCGACGCGTTCGGCCGCAGCAGCGGCACCGCGGTCGTGCAGGTGCCGCGGTCGCTGCCGCGCCTCATCGCACTTCCGCGCGAGGCGTCGTCGATGCCGCACGACTTCGTGCTGCTCTCGTCGGTCGTGCACTCACAGGTCGCGGACCTGTTCCCCGGGATGCAGGTGACGAGCTGTCATCAGTTCCGCGTCACGCGCAACAGCGACATGTGGGTCGACGAGGAAGACGTCGACGATCTGCTCCATGCGATCAAGGGGGAGCTCTCGGTACGGCACTACGGCGAAGCCGTGCGCCTCGAGATCGCGGACGATTGCAGTGAAGAGATGGCGCAGATGCTGCTCGGCAAGTTCGATCTCGGGCCGAGCGACCTCTACCGCGTCAAGGGGCCCGTGAACGTGCACCGGCTCGTCGCGATCCACGAGCTCGTCGGGCGCGCGGACCTCAAGTATCCGCCGTTCCTCCCACGACTTCCGAAGCGGTTCGCGCAGGACCCCGATCCGTTCTCAGTGCTCAAGCGCGGCGACATCTTGCTCCATCATCCCTTCGAATCGTTCTCGCCCGTGCTCGAGTTCCTGCGCGTGGCGTCCGTCGATCCGAGCGTGCTCGCGATCAAGCAGACGCTGTACCGCACGGGGGACGACTCGCCGCTCGTCGAGACGTTGATCCAAGCGGCGCGCAACGGCAAGGAAGTCACCGTCGTCGTCGAGCTTCGCGCGCGCTTCGACGAAGCCGCGAACATCAACCTCGCGACGCGGCTGCAAGAAGCCGGAGCGAAGGTCGTGTACGGCATCGTGGGCTACAAGGCGCACGCGAAGATGCTGCTCGTCATCCGCCGCGAGGGACGCAAGCTGCGGCACTACGTGCACCTCGGCACCGGGAACTATCACACCGGAACGACGCGCGTGTACACGGACTTCAGCCTGCTGACGTGCGATCGCGACATCGGCGAGGACGTCCACAAGTTGTTCATGCAGCTCACGGGACTTGGACGCGTGGCGCGTCTCAAGAAGATCCGGCAGGCGCCGTTCAATCTCCAGCGCAGCTTGATCGCGCTGATCGACAACGAGACGAGCGAAGCGAAGCGCGGACAGCCGGCGCGCATCGTCGCGAAGATGAACGCGCTCTCCGAGCCCAAGATCATCCAAGCGCTCTACCGCGCGTCCCAGGCCGGCGTGCAGATCGACCTCATCGTGCGCGGCATCTGCTGCCTGCGTCCCGGCGTTCCCGGCATCTCGGAGAACATTCGCGTGCGTTCGATCATCGGGCGATTCCTCGAGCACGCGCGCGTGTTCCACTTCCATGCGGCAGGCGAAGGCCTGTGCCTAGGCGCCAGCGCGGACTGGATGCAGCGCAACTTCTTCGCACGCGTGGAGACCGCGTTCCCGATCGAGGACGAGCGCCTGCGGCAGCGCGTGATCGGCGAGGGGCTCGAGGTGTACCTCGCCGACAACACGCAGGCTTGGATTCTCGCGAGCGACGGCAAGTACAAGCGCGCGAAGCCCGGCAATCAGAAACCGCGCTGCGCGCAGATGGATCTGCTCGAGCGCTTCTCGACGTGAACGAGCGCGCGTCGTCGCCGCGCTTCGTCAGGCCACCGTGACCTCGAAGCTCAGCGGCGTGAGTCGCTCGGCCTCTTCTTCGATGTCCGCGCGCGTCAACGGATTGCCTTCGAGCCACTCCGGCGGGAACGAGACCACGTACGCGCTCTTCTTGACCGCGATCTGAATCGCGGGCAGCGGCAGCTGGCTGCGGCTGCGGTTGAGCAAGACCGCGAGGCGCAGCAGCACGCACAGGCGCATCACGGGACGCTGCAAGGAAATCGGCAGCGCCTCGAAGCGCTCGGTCGAGAGCTTGCGGCGGTGTCCTTCGATCAGCGCCGCGAGCATCAGCTGATCGGTGCGCGAGAAGCCGGGCATGTCGGAGTGGTCGACGAGGTACGCACCGTGCTTGTGGTAGCCGTTGTGCGAGAGCGAGATCCCGATCTCGTGCAGGCGCGCCGCCCACGCCAAGAACTGCGCGCCCTGCTCGATCGGAAGATCCCAATCCTTCGCGACCTGCTCGAACAGTGCGAGCGCGGTGCGCTCGACGCGCTGCGCCTGCTCGAGGTCGACGTGGTAGACGTGCGACAAGCGCCGGATGGTGAGCTCGCGCAAGTCCTCGTGCCGGATCCGCCCGGCGAGGTCGTAGAGCACGCCTTCACGCAGCGCGCCGTTCGACGTCTGCATCATCTCGATCTCGAGCCCGTCGAACAGCGCCGACAGGATCGCGACGCCGCCCGCGAGCACGGGTGCGCGTTCGGGTTGTAGTCCGGGGATCGCGAGCTTCTCGGCGTGTCCGGCCTCGACGAGCGCCTTGCGCAGCTTGCGCAGACCCTTGGCCGTGATCCCGCGCTCGCTCCATTGGTTCTGGCTGAGGATCGTCTCGACCGCCAGGATCGTGCCGGACGCGCCGATGCAATCCTCCCAGCCCAAACCTCGGTAGGAGCGCTCCATGCCGCGGACTTCGAGCCGCGCGGCGAGGAGCGCCTTCTCCATCGATTCCTTCGTGATCGTGCCGCTCGGGAAGAAGCGCAGCGAGTAGTTCACGCAGCCCATGTGCAGGCTGTCGGTCTTCAGCGCCTCGAAACGCTGGCCGAGGATGCACTCGGTGCTGCCGCCGCCGATGTCGATGACGAGGCGCCGGTTCGAGTCGTCGGAGAGATCGTGCGCGACACCGAGGTAGATGAGGCGCGCCTCTTCGGCGCCGGACACGATTTCGATCGGATGACCGAGTGCCTCCTCCGCGCGCGCCACGAAGCTCTGCTGATTGCGAGCCATGCGCAGCGCGCTCGTGCCGACCGAGCGCACGCTGCCCTGCGGCATGCCGCGCAGGCGCTCGCCGAATCGCTCGATGCACGCGAGCGCGCGTTCTTGCGCGTCGTTGGTCAGCCGCTTGCGCTCGTCCAATCCGCCCGCGAGCGCGACGCGCTCGCGGAGGCGGTCGACGATGTGGAGCTCAGAGCGCACGAGCCGCGCGACGACCATGTGGAAGCTGTTCGATCCGAGATCGACGGCGGCCACGGTGTCGAACTCGGGAGGCACGCTCACGACGTTCGTCATAGCGGGCCGCGCTTCCCGGTTCAATCGTCGGCCGCGCTCAGTCGGGAAACGTCCACGAGGCGCGCAGTGCGTCGGTGAGCTCGCGGCGCACGCGCGCGGGCTCGAGGCGCGAGGGCGCGAGCACCGGTGCGTGCTCCGCGAACAGCGCGTGATCCTTCGCGCCGAACCACAGCTCGGGCGACGGGCTCGCCGTTGTTTGGCAGCGCCAGGCGATGTCGTCCGGCTCGTTGCTGCCTTCGAGCTCGTTCAAGCGCGCCGCGAGCGCTTCGAGGTCGGGCCGCGGCTGCGCGCGGCGTGAGATCAGCTCGAACCACGAGATCGTGCTCAGCAAGAAACGGTATGTGGCGCCAGCTTTTCTCGGACCGATCACGAGGACGCGATCCGCGGCGGTCGTGCCGAAGAGGGCGTGACGGCCGGGATCGAATTCGCTGCCGCTCGTGCGCGCTCGACTGGACGAACGGCCCACGAGACCGGTGAAGACTGCGAAATCGAGGTGTGTGATCTCGTCGCGCGCGGCCGTCGCCACATCGATGCGGTCGGCGCGGAGATCCTCCAGCTCCGCGCGCCACAGATCGACGTAGTCATCCACGTCGCCGTCGAGCAATCGCGGCAGCTCGCTCAACAGATTCAGCACGCACATCTCGTGACGTTCGCGGTCGGTCTTGCCGACGAATCGATCGCGCCACGGCGAGCGCTTCTCATCCGCCAAGCCGCTGACGATGCAGTCGATCTGGAACGCGAGCTCACTGGGCGCGCGGAAGAGATCGCCGGCGGAGGCCGCTTCGAGCAGGCGATTCGCGCGCGGCAGCGCGAGCTCGGGATGACGCACCGCGAGGAGCGCGCAGACTCCGTCGGTGTCGTAGTGGTTGTTCGCGATCGCGACGCAGCCGTGCGCGAGTTCGCGTTGCGCGCCGACGGCCAGCCGCGAGAATGCGAGCGCGATCCCGGTCGACAGATCGTGCTTGATCGCCGCCGGCGTGGTGTTCCCCGGCCAATGCGAGAGACACAGGCCGCGCGCTCCGAACGCGCCGTCGACGCTGATCACCGGTTCGACCGGCGGCGCGTCGACGATGCGGATCGGAAGCTCCATCAAGACCCGCGCGCTACTCGTGCTTGCCGCTCTCGAGCTTGGCGAGGTTGTTCTTCGAGTCGCGCAGCGCGATCTCGTAGAGCGACCGCAGATCGGCGGCAAGATCGGTGCGAGCGAGCTCGATCGTCGCGCGCTCCGTCGCCTTCTTGTAGAGCTCCGCGGCGCGCTCGAGATCGCGGTTCAAGTAATAGTGCAGCATCACCGCCAAGTCGTTCATGATCGACGGATCGTCGGGCGTCAGCTCGTGCGCAGCGGAGTACGCGCGGTACGCCGTCTCGAAGTAACCTTGCGCGACCGCGCGATCGTCCTCTTTCGCGCTCTTTCGGAGCGGTTCGCCCGCGTCGCGGTAGAAGAGGCCCATGTTGTTCCAGTAGCGCGCCGTCTTCGGGGACGTGTTCGCTTGCATCTCCGACAGGAGGCCCGCTTCGAACGTTCGATCGTTCTGCGCGCACCACCCGACGAGGTAGTCGAGGATCGCCAAGTTGGTTTCGGCGCTGGAGCCGAGCGATCCGACGAGGTCAGTCAGGTTCTCGTCCCAGTTGCGCCGGAACGCGTCGACCGCTCCCGCGTACTCCTTCTGCTGATAACGGGCGAGCGCGACGTAGTACCAGCAGTTGGGAAACGCGGGGTTCTTCTCGAACGCGCGCGTGAACGTCTGCTCCGCCTCCGCGAACTTCTTCTGGTCGAAGCGCGCCCAGCCGAGCCACCACAGGAGCGAGGCGTCGTCCTTCGTGTCCTGCGGGTGCAAGCGCGCGAACTCGGTGGCGCCACCCTCGAGCGCGACGAGGAATCGATCGCCCTGCAACGTGCCGAGGATCTGAGAGAAGTTCACCTTGTTCGGATCGCGGGCGATCGCTTCGCCGTACGCGCGCGCGGCTTCGTCGAGTTGACCCTTCCACGCGTACGTGTGGCCGAGTTCGACGAGCGCGGCCGCGGCTTCCGGTTGACGTTCCGCCGAGGAACGGAGGCTCGTCGCCGCGGCATCGAACGCCTTGCGCGCTGCGTCCCAATGTTTGTCCGCGTCGGCCTTCTTCGCTTCGTCTTCCTTCGTCGCGACGAATTGCGAGAGCGCGATCCGTCCCAAGATCATCGACGCGTCCGAGCTCGTCGGATCGACCGCGACCGCCTTCTCCGCGGCGGCGCGCGCGACGTCGAGCTTCTGTTGGAACCACGCGGCTTCGGCCAACGCCGGGAACGCGTCCTTGTAGAGGACGGGGTCCGCCGCCGTCGCCTTTTGCAAGTACGAAACGGCATCGGCGAAGGCCATGTCGATGATCTGGCCCTGCACGTTCTGCTGCGTGTACTCACGTCCCTTGAACGCGAACGCCATCCCGTACAGGTAATCGAGCGCTGGCCCCTTCGCGCCTTCCTTCGAGAGCGCGTCGACCGCATCGAGCGAGTCGTTCACGCGTCCCTGCGCGAGCCAGCTGCGGATCACCCACTGGCGCGTGCGCAGCGATTGCGCATCGGCCGCGGCCGCTGACTCGAACACAGCCTGGGCTTCACTCGCCTTGCCGGCCGCGAGGAGGGCGCGTCCTTGGACGAGCTGCGCGTCGATGTCCGCGAATACGGAGTCCGTCGTGGGGGGGGCGGCGGCGGAGCTCGCGCATGCGGTCAGCGGGACGAGCGAGACGAGGAGGGCGAGAAAGCTCATGGGGACTGCCTGGTCAATCTATATGGAGAGGCGGCTGCGACTCACCGAGCGGGCACGCGCGGAAACGGGGCCGCCCAGCGCGCCGGGGGGGAGTACGTTCCCGCGAGGGCTCGATCGCATTGTTCGAGATAGCCCCCTGGACCCTTCACTTCTACTCGCGGATCCGGACCGGTTGCGAGGCTCTTGTCGAACCACGCTTTGGCGCGGACCGGGTCGTGGCGTTGCTCCAAGTACAAGACGCCGAGGTTCTGATA
>JANLUN010000034.1:0-1053 GCA_031363505.1 Planctomycetota bacterium
GACGGCGCCGACAAGCTGTCCGGCGTATCGCCGGGGAGGACCGGAATGCAGCGTTGGAGCAGGATCGGACCGGCGTCGTACTCGTTCGTCACGTAGTGCACCGTGCAGCCGGTGAACTGCACGCCGCGCGCGAGCACGGCCTTGTGCACCCGCTCGCCGTAGAACCCTTTGCCGCCGAACGCCGGCAACAGCGCCGGGTGGATGTTGAGCACGCGCCCGTCCCACGCCGCGGGAATCACGAGAAGACGGAGAAAACCCGCGAGCACGGCCGCATCGCATCGAAAACTGTCGAGCGCGAGGAAGACGTCGCGGCTGAATTCGGAGGGGGACTGCCTGCGATCGGGATCGATCACGACCGCCGGCAGACCGTGCTTGCGCGCGCGCTCCAGTGCGAATGCGCCCGGTGTGCTCGAGAGGACGAGCGCGATCTCGCAGTCGAGTGCGCGCGCGGCGATCTTTCCGACCAAGTTCTCGAGCGACCGCCCGTTCCCCGAGACCAGGACGCCGATACGCGGCTTGCCGTTCATTCCTCGATCGTGAGCGCTGCGGCGGCGGACGCGAGTTCGGGCCCGAGGCGCACGAGCAGATCCTCGAGCGCGGGCGCGAGCTTTTCGACCGCGGCGACGATGCGTCGCAGGTCCTGCACGCCTTCGCCGCGGTCCGTGACCGCGACGACCGAGAGGACCGCCAAGCCCGCGTGCGCGCAAGCGAGGAGCGGGTCCGCAAGGTTCTGTACAGCGACGCCGGCTCCGGTGCGCGCCCAGTACGCGCGCTCGGCGGGTGTCTCGAGCGTCGGACCGAGCGTGCAGGCTGCGACGGTCTCCGCGAAGGGCACGCCGAGCTGAGCCAGGATCGTCGACGCGTGCTTGCGCAGCGCGACATGGTGGAGCGCGCTCGTGTCGGGGAACATCGGGCCGAGCTTCGAATCACCGAGCCCGACGAGCGGTGAGCGGCCCGAGAGATTGATGTGATCTGTCACGAGTGCCAGCGATCCGGCGTCGACGCGGGATCGCTGAACACTCGGCCCGGCGTCGACGCGCGTGCGCTCGCCGA
>JANLUN010000045.1:0-2138 GCA_031363505.1 Planctomycetota bacterium
ACGCCGAGAGAGTTCGAGCAGCCGCCTCGATACGACTCGTTCGAACACGGGCAATGACCTTCGAGGCTGTCGCCAAAGCAGTAACTCGAGATCGGCTCCTGCGTCTCGTACGCGCCCATGTCGACGGGCGGGCGGATGCTCGGACCGACATTGTCTGCAGCGGGATGATCGACGAATCGCAGAGCGCGAACGAGATCGCGCACCACACCTACCGGTACCGCCGCGTTGTCACCCGCGTCGATGCACGGCGATCCCACTTGCAGACGGTAGTCCGGAGGCCCGAAGTTGGAGAGATTGACGAACATCGGCGGGCCGCTCGTGTTGCCCGTGCCGGTATATCCACCGCCGACGCACGAGTAGCGGACGTTCACCGTCGAGCCAACGATGTCGCTCGGTGTCCCTTGTCCGCCGACAGGCATCCCCCAGTTTCCGTACACGATCGAATTGGTGACGTCGACCAGGCTCGCGCTCGCCAAGATCCCACCGCCAACGCCTTTGTATGCGTGGTTGCGAACGATCGTGCAGTTTAGGATTTGCAGCGTCGATGACGTGACGTGGATCGCTCCTCCCCCGCCCCCGTGCTGGGCGCTGTTCTGGAAGAAGAGGCAGTTCGAGAACCGCGGATGGCTGGCGTAGACATGAACTGCGCCGCCGTTGTCGGCATGGTTACTCTCGAACACGCAGCGCTCGAATATCGCGTTGCCGTTCCTCCTCATGTCGATCGCACCACCGGACGGCCCGCCAGTGTTTACGACGAAGCGACAGTCCGTGAAGGTGGGCTGACTCCCGCGTATGTGTCCAGCGCCGCCGCCGCCAAAGATGCCGTAGTTGCCGCGCAGCGTGCAGCGCCGGACGGTGCCGTTGCTCGCCCCCACCATGAACAGGCCGCCGCCGTAACTCGGGTCGGAGCCGGGCGAGCCGATCGCGAGGCCACTCTGGATGGTGAATCCGTCGAGGATTGCCGTCGCGTCCGCACCGGCACCGCGGACGACGTGGCGTGAGTTCTCGCCAAAGGGGAAATCGAAGGCAGGGTCGTCGCCGGCAAGATCGCCGGACAGGATCGCGACGTTCGTCTGCGGATCCGCCTGCGATGCAAGCGTCTCTCCTCCCGCGAATCCACCGAGGATCGCAACGCCGCTCTTCATGTCGAACGAGATCGTGGGCGTGAGCGTCGCGGTGGGTTTGTACATCCCGTCCGCCACCCAGATCTCGTCGCCGGCGACCGCGAGTGCGAGTGCGCTCTGCAGTCCGCCGGGACCTTGGAACGCGTCGACCCACGATGAGCCGTCGTTCGCACCGGTCGCTACGTTGGCATCGACGAGGAGCGTGCCAGCGGAGGCCGGGAGAGCGACGGCGAACGAGCCGAACGCGGCGGCGAAGCACGTGAGAATTCGTAGGTGCAAATTGCAACCTCCGCGAGTGATCGAGAACCGACCGAGTCTATCACCCATTCGGGATTTGCATTCGGGGCTCGCCTGAGACGGAGTCGGCGCGCGGAGTAGGCGTAGGCGTGGACGTGATCGAGACGATTCTCCGCTCCGAGGGTGGCGGCTGAGTTTTCAGACAAGACGTGCTCAGCGCCGCCACTGAACAGCCTCGAACATTCGAACCGAAGGACCTGCGCGCTAGAGCTGACGTCTCCCTGCGATCTTCACGGCAACCAGATCACTGCGACGCCATTCGTGGAATTCGTCGACGCCGGCGCGCACACACCGACCGCGTCGCGGTAGCTCACCTGGTAGTAGCGCACGCCCGGTGCGCTCACGCCGCCAGCAACCGAGATCGGTGTCGGATACGTCGCGTTGCCGAACGAAGCAGGGACGATGCCAAGACGCAGGACGCTTCCGTTGACGCACCAGACGCCGTCGCTGATCGGAATCTGAGCGAGGCGCGTGCCCTGCACGAACAGCGCGCTGTTGCCGGTGAGATTGGAAGCGGCGAGGACGACCGAGTCCGAAGTCAGGCTCGCGACTCCGCTCCCAGTCAACACGGCGCCGACGCCGAGAGAGTTCGAGCAGCCGCCTCGATACGACTCGTTCGAACACGGGCAATGACCTTCGAGGCTGTCGCCAAAGCAGTAACTCGAGATCGGCTCCTGCGTCTCGTACGCGCCCATGTCGACGGGCGGGCGGATGCTC
>JANLUN010000054.1:0-4630 GCA_031363505.1 Planctomycetota bacterium
GTGCTCTAGACGAAGTGATCACGCCCGCGATCACGTCGATGCGTGATCGCGGGCGCGATCGTTTCGATGCGGAGCCGACGAACGCGGCGGCGTCGGCGAACTCCGTTCAATGCTTCGGCGCGGGGTCCTGCCCCTTCAACGCAGCGCGTGCGTCGTCGGGCTCCAAGCGCGTCACGATCGCCTTGCTCCACGTGTCGTCGATCGTGATGCCGTAGTAGTGCACCTCACCCGCCTGGGCTTGGACGTCGATCATGCTCTGCTTGTAGTCCTTCGAGAACGCCGTGCCCTCGTAGGTCAGCACGACCAAGCTTCGGCCCGGCGTCCGCTCCCAGCACACGTAGCTATCGCTCCCGATCCGCCCGATCTCGCGCTCGTCTTCCTCGACGCGCAGTGCGCGGATCGCACCCTTCACCTGCGGCATGCGCAGCACGTAGATGCGGCACATCGACGGCGAGGACAACTCGACGGACTGCGAAGGGAGCGGTACGCGCTGGTAGGAATCCGACGCACAGGCGCAGAACACCGCGACCAGCAACAACGATTGGATCAAGGACTTCATGGCTTGGTTCGTCCACGCAGGCGTGTGATTTCCGCGCTCACCGCGCGGTCTTGGTGTCACGACGACGCCGCGAGTCGTATCAGGGCTTGGTCGGAGTCGGCGGCGGCTTCGCGGTGGCGAACTCGGTCGACGCCTTCTCCGCGGCCTCGATGACGTCATCGAGCTTGTCGTTGATCGAGTCGGCGGCTTTCGCTTGCGACTTCGACTTGCCTGAGACTCCGCGCACACCCGCGGGCGTCAGGTCTTGCTTGAGATACGTGACGAGATCGTTCGACGTCGCGACGTAGGACTTCGTCTCTTCGATCGCTGACTCGGTCGCTTTCACGACGTCGTCGAGCTTCTCCTTGAGCTTCTCGCGGCGCTTGTCCGAGGCTTCCTTAAGATCGGGATCGGCGATCGTCGTCGCGTTCGCGGTCCAGGTCGCGAACAGCTTTTCGGCTTCGGCGCGCGTTTCATCGAGGCGCGACACAGCCTTCTTGTAGGTGCTCTCCACTTCCTTCGTGCTCTTGGCGAACGTGTCGAACTCGGGCTTGGGGTCGGTGTCGGCCTTCTCGACGAGCGTCGTCAAGGACCCGGCATTGGTCGAGATGCGCAGCTTCAAGTTCTCCACGTCCGCGCGGAGCTCTTGCATGCGCACGGAGGTCTTGTCGACCGCGTCGTGACCCGTGCTCGTGCACGCTGCGAGAACTGCGAGGCTGCACGAGAGGACGCACAGAATCGTCGAATGAGTGAGTGCCTTCATGGGGAGTGTCTCTCTTTGTGTGAAACGCGATCCGGTTCGGTGTCGGCCCAATCGGGGCGGCATTCCAGGCTGAGCACGCGTGATTTCGGCGCTAATTCTACTGCCGTCGCCGCCGAAAGCACGCATTCGGTCGATGCGCCGGCGCTACTGGATTCTGCGGGCGCCCTCGTCTCCAACCGCTGCGCGAAACGTTGCCGTCGTGGGCGAAAACTCATCGACGCGATCTCGTGGACCGACGGCGACGGACTCGGCTGGTCCGCGCAGCGCCGTCGCGTCGCACGGATTCGTCAGAACGAAACCGTCACGAACGCGATCGGGCCTTGGAAGCTCGAGCCAATTTCGCCCGTCCAGTCGCTACCCTCGGCCGACAGATCGAAATGCAAGCTGCGCCAACCGAAGCCGAAGCCGAAATGGTCCCAGGGTTGGTAGAGCGCATCGACTCCCATGCTGAAAATGCGGCCCTTGTACGGATCGTATTCGAGTCGAAATGCGTCGAGCCGTCCTTCCAGTGCCCAGTGATCAGTCAAGGCGACTTGACCGTACGCGCTCAGCACGGGCAGTGGCGCGAGCACCGCGCTGGCCTCATCGCTTCCGCCGGAAGTCGAAAGGCTGGCGTCCAGGTCAGTGAGGTGGAATCCCAAAGCCACTCCGACCTCCTTGTCCTCCGTCTTGAAGAACGAGTAACCGGCCGAGATGCGCGTCACCGACACGTTGAACTCGGCCTTGAGCTGACTGCCCGACGGAAACGTAACGTCGCCCCAGTCGATGTCCTGCGTGGTCTGTTTCGTGTTGGAGCGATCGACCTGAAAGAATTCGAGCTCGAGCCGCCAACGCTCCGACATGCGCCAGCGGAACAGACCCTGCGGGGACAGGGTCGTTTCATCGAGACCCATCACGTCTTCGAGGTCCAATATCGTCCCGATGCCCAGGTCCGAATCCAGCCGCGCTTCCGTCGTGGAAGACGAAAGGAATGCACCGAAGCCGAACCAGAACTTGTCCTTCAGCGCGGGATGGTGCGGGATCTGCGCGTTACCGGCAGCTTCGTCGTGCCACGCGGTGAGCGGGACGGTGGCTCCAAACGCCGAGGTGACGATCGGGTGGTGCATCTCGATTGACGGGAGTTCGAGCGACGTGGGCTCAGCTTCGCCGGAAGCGGCGGCGCGAGCCGCACACACCGACGCGCTCGCCAGCCAACAACACACACGTACTTTGGCGCTCAATCCGTTCATCGCTTTGTTCCTCTCGTGACGCGGCCAGCTTGACATCGTCCCGCGCGCGCGTCCAACACTTCGCAGTCCCATAACGGCACCGGGACCAGCCCGCAATCGTCGCGAACCCGCCGGCGTGGCGACGAAGACGCCACTCGTCGGAGCGGCGCGGCAGAGTCTACGATCCGCGTCGCCGATGGATCCGAAGACACTCGTCGACTACGCCGCGAGCCTCGACTGCATCCATTGCGGTCTGTGCCTCAACACGTGCCCGACGTACCGCTTGACGGGCGCGGAGTCGTCGAGTCCGCGCGGACGCATTCACTTGATGCGAGCGGTGGCCGAGGCCGCCCTCGAGCCCGACGCCACGTTTGCCGAGGAGATGGACTTCTGTCTCTTGTGCCGGCACTGCGAGAGCGTCTGCCCGTCCGGCGTGCACTTCGGCGCGATGATGGAGCACACGCGCGACGCCATCGAAGGAGTGCGCTCACGCACGCCGACGTCGCGCGCACTGCGTTGGCTCGGCTTCCGTGTGCTGCTCCCTCATCGCGCTCTGCTGCGACTCACCGCGACGCTCGCGCGCGCCGCGCAGCAAACGGGACTCGTGCGGCTCGTGGCAGCGATCGGCGGTCCTGCCGCTCGCGGCTTGCTCAACGCGCCTTCGATCCCGCCTCGCGTCGAGCGGCGAAGGTTGCCGGAGCGCACGCGCGCCAGTGAACCGCAACTCGGGACGGCCCTCGTGCTCGAGGGATGCGTGATGCCCGAGCTGTTTGGACGCGTCAACCGCGCGACGGTCGACGTGCTCGCGCGGTGCGGCTTCGAGTGCGTCTCGCCGCGCGATCAAACGTGCTGCGGTTCCTTGCACGCTCACAACGGCGACCTCGAGGGCGCGCGCGCGCTGGCCCGCAGGACGATCGCGGCCTTCGACGAGAGCGATCGCTCGTCGCCCATCGTCGTCAATAGCGCGGGCTGCAGCGCGCACATGAAAGAGTACGGTCACCTCCTGCGCGACGATTCGAACTGGCGCGAGCGCGCCGAGCAGTTCAGCTCACGCGTCGTCGACTTCTCCGAGTTCGTCGCCTCTAAGACGTGCGCTACCGGACTAGCACGCGCACTCGCCGGCGCACAGGCGGAACCAGCGCTCTCGCCGGTCGCGTACGACGATCCGTGCCACCTGTGCCACGGACAGCAGATCCGCAGCGAGCCGCGCACGCTCCTCGATCGGGTCGCAGGGCTCGCGCGCGTCGAAATGAAAGACAGCGAACTGTGCTGCGGATCGGCGGGCATCTATGCGCTCGCGCGCCCGCTCGATAGTGCGGCGGTGTTCGAGTCGAAGCTCGCGGCATTCACCGCGAGCGGCGCGAAGACGCTCGTCACCGCCAATCCAGGATGCCAGATGCAGTGGCAGTCGGGCTTCGAACGGGCCGGCGTCGAGGCGCGTGTCATGCACGTCGCGGAAGTGCTCGACGAGGCGATGAAACGCTAGCGCGAGGCTTCGGGAATGGACTTCGGCGCGAGCGCTTTCAAGATCTCGTCGACGTGCGCCTTCGAACCAGGCGAATTGCGCGGCCACGTCACGACCATCACGCAGTACTGGCCGGGCGTGCTCAAGTTGACGCGCAGTGAATCGCGGAACGTGTGACCGGCTTCGAACAGTCGCTCGTGCGCGAACGCGGGCGCGTACGGCCCCCACACCAGCGTGCCGGACTCGACTTCGGTGAGTCCACCTTCGTCGCCGATGTCGCGCACCGACATGCGCCACGACTCGCCGAACTGTTGCTTGATCTCTGCGTCACCGACGCCGGACGGATACCACATGAGCGCGACTTGGCGCGGCGGTCGACTCTCCCCCATCGCGAGCTTCGACCAGTCGTAGCGCGGTTTCGCTTTTTCCTGCACCGCCGGCTTGCTCTCGTCCTTCTCGGACGGAGTGGTCTCGCTCGCCTCGGGCGAGGTGCTCTTTTCCGTCGACGTGCTATCCGCAGGCGACGTGCTCTTCTCGGGCACCGGATTCTTGGGCGGTTCCGGTTCCGCGCGCGGGTTCGCGAGCACGACGGACTCCTCACCCTGGAACAGCTGCGCCGAATTCACGACCTCGAGCTCGTAGGGCAGCGTGCCGAG
>JANLUN010000069.1:0-10607 GCA_031363505.1 Planctomycetota bacterium
TGAACGCGGAGCGCTGACGCGCCGTCGCGCGACGGCTAGCGTTTCGCCTTGCGCACCATCTTCGCGAGTCGGTCGAGCCCCATCTCGAGATTGGGCTGCGGCGGCCCGAACGAAAAGCGCATCCACTGACGGTACGGCGACGCTCCGCGCCGGCGCTTGCCGGGGTTGACGTCGAAGAACTCGCCCGGGACGGTCATCACCTTCTGGTCGAGCGCGCGTCGGAAGAACGTCATCGCGTCGTCGAGCGGCGCGGGCAGATCCGCGAGCGAGGCCCAGCCGTAGAACGTGGCTTCGGGTTCGCGTGCGAAGCGAATGCCCATGTCCTTGAGCTGCTCGACCAGGATGTTGCGCTTCTTCGCGAACACCTCGCGCACAGCGCGCGTCTCCTGATCGGCGCGTTTGGGCTCGAGGACCTTCAACGCCGCGCGCTGCGCGATGCGCGAAGGTCCGCCGTCGATGGAGCTCGCCGTGCGCGCGAGCGTGTCCATCATCGCCGAGGGACCGACGACCCAACCGACCCGCCAGCCGGGGTACCGGAAACTCTTCGTGAGTCCGTCGACGAGCAGCACCGGATCGCGCTCGACGTCTTCGATGAACGGCGCGGCGCTGACCGGACCGGCGCCGGGCTTCCCGCGCGGCGTGTAGATGAAGTGGCTGTAGAACTCGTCGAGGATCAGCGTGACGCCCTTCTCGCGCGCGATGCGCACGAGGCTTTCGAGCTCCGCGCCTTGCATCACGTTGCCCGTCGGGTTGCACGGGTTCGACAGCACGAATGCAGCGAGCCCTTTCTCGTCGAACTCTTCCGCGAGGCGCGCCGCCGGCAAGACGAAGCCGTCTTCTTCGCGCGCGCGCAGCGGGATCGGATGGAGGCGCGACAAGTGCAGCTCGAACATGTCCTCGTACGCGGTGTAGTCGGGCAGCTGATAGCCGACGTTCACCGGACCGAGCGCCGCCATCGTGCGCGTCAGCGCGAGGCGTCCGCCCTGCGCGATGCACACGTTCGCGGCGGTGTACTGCGACTTCTTCCCGCGGCGGTACAGACGGTTGTAGTGCGCGGCGACGGCTTCACGCAGCTCATCGGTGCCGCCGAGATGACCGTAGGCATGATCTTGCGGCAGGATCTCGACCGAATCGACGCGCGGCGGCGCGCCCTCCATCGGTCCGACTTCGGGCTGGCCTTGGCCGAGGTTGCACCAATCGGGATGGCCGTTTTGGAAACCGAGCTTCATCGCCTCGGCCACGACGAAGATCACGCCCATGTAGGGCACTTCGCGCAGCGCACCCAGCGACGGCGCCGCAGCCGCGGGCTCGCTCTTCTTCTTGCTCATGGTGGTGGTCTTCACGCGGCGCAGCGTAAGCGCTGGACCGCGTTCGCACCACACGTCAATAGACGTGGATCAGCATGCCGTCGAAGAACTGGAACTCGAGCCCGCCGGACTCCGCCAAGTCGTAGTACCACTTGCCGTTCTCGTAGATCTCGTCCGGAGCGCCGAACTGGTCGAGGACCTGTTGATAGGTGAGGAAGCGGTGCGTGCGCGAGCGGACGTCGGAGTCGACCTGCTGGAGCTCGCGCAGACGGGGCAGGTTCGGCGGACGATCCGTGCCGATCAGCGGCGCGTAGCGCGCGGCTCCGCTGGCCGGCGCGCCCAGTGCGCCCGAGCTCGTCGCGAGTCGGTCGAACGCCGCGGTGAGGCGGTCGAGATCGACCGGCGCGCTCGTCGGCGCCGCCTGCCGCGTCGGAGACTCGAGACGATTACCGAGCGACTCGTGCAGCGCGCGGATCTCGCGCGTGAGCTCATCCAGCGCTACGCGGAGCGCTGGATCCTGCGGCGCACTCGCGATCGAGCTGGGCGGTTCGCGCGACGTAGCCGGCGGGCCAGCACCGAGGAACATCGCGCCCGCGACGCCGCCGGCAAACCCGAACACGAGTCCGGCCGTGGCCGCGGAGAGCGTCGAGGAGTTCCACGCTGCCATACTGCCGCGCTACTTCGCGGAGTCGGGCGCGATGCCGCGCTCGCCACGGATCCGGGTGAGCGCCGAGCACGAGTCTTGGCTGCCGCGGGAGCAACCCTGTTCGAGGAACGCGATCGCGCGCGCATGGTTCGTGGGGCGTCCCCGGCCGGTTTCGTACGCGAAGCCGACCAAGTAGTAGACCGCTGCGTCCGCGCCCTTTTGACATGCGTCCTCGAGCTGATCGAATGCCTGCGCGACGACTTTCGGTTCGCTCGACTCGGGCACGGAGAGGAACTGTTTCGCGAGGTTCGCGGAGCCGGCGATGCTCCCGAGCTTGGACGCTTGCGCGTAATAGCGAACCGCGGTCATGCGGTCTTTCGGAACGATCTTGCCCTCGAGGTAGATGTTCCCGAGCTCGTTCCATGCGGCGGGCGATCCGCCGCGCGTCTCCGACTTGAGGAACTCGAGCAGTCCCCTGTCCGCATGGTGCCGGCCCTCGTCGAGCGCGTGCTTCCAGAACTCGTACGTGTTGCCCGGCTGTTTTCCCTGCACGAAACCGGCGGTCAGCATCCACACGAACACGGAGGACCAAACGCCCATGTGAACCAAGTTCAGCTTGCGCGGCTGGAAGCTCCCTTCCCACCGATTGAAGCGCCCGACGAAGCTGAAATCCGCCAAGCGATCGATCCACTTCACGCTGAGATTCAGGATCGGGATGGGCAAGAGCTTGTCGTACACCGTGGGCTGGTCGAGGTTCGAAAGCAGACCGTAGAAACCGAACGTCAAGAGGCCGTAGCAGATGCCGAAGATCACTCGGCCCGCATTCGTGCGCGGAGACGTCGCCGGGTCGGTGACGAGCAAGTGGAGACCGAGGAACACCGGCGCGGGGATGTTCGTGAAGACGAAGAAGTACGTGCCCGTGATCTGGAAGTACACGAGGCTCAGCACCGCCAGCGTCGCCGCGGCGGAGAGCGTCATCAGCGTGACGGAGAAGAAGTACTGGACGACGAGACCGAGCAGGAAGACGACGACGTAGATGTTCGGCGGCTGCGCAAACGTGTCCGCGATCCTGCCGGCCCAGGTGTAGTTCGTCGTGCCACTCACGAGCAGCACGACGGCGAACAGCGCCAAGGAGAACGCCGACGGGTTGAAGATGTGCGTCTTGCGACCGTCGCGCTTCCACTTGATGAACTCCTTGCCGAGCGCAGCAGTCGCGATCACCAAGAATTGGAAGAGGAACCACTCGTCCTTGAAGCACAGGAAGACGTTCGTGCTCAGGATGATCGGCAGCGGGCCGCAGCCCATGCGCCACGTGCGACCGCGCGACCACGCGAGCAACGAGTCGAAGCCGTAGAAGAAGACGAGCTGCGCCAGGATCAGCGGGATCTGCGCGTAGATCTGCGGCCAGTACTGAGCCCAGTACGCGTAGATGAGGAGTTGAACGGTGCCCTGGATGTAGTGGGCCTTCGACGGCGGGACGAGATCGACGACAAGTTTCTGCCCGCGGCGCCAGGCCATGACGCCGAGGATCGACGTCCATCCGAGCAGGAGCGTTCCGGCGCACGCGAACGCGAGCACGAGCTCCGGAACCTCGCGCACACGCGAAAACGCCGCGATGCCGACGAGCAGCAGCGTGAACGCGATCGGGAGGTAGGGGAAGCGCACCCAGCGCGCGATTCCCTTGGCGTCAGGCGCGTTCCCGGCCGCTTCCGAATCCGCGCGACACACGACTCCACTGTCCATCTCTCGATTCTCCGACAGCACGGCAGTCCTGTCCACCTGGCCCGTTGCGAAACAGGCCGCACCGTCCGTCACTTCCGGTGCGAGCTCACGACAGTCGCTCTCACGATTTCCGCGAACTTGCGCGCTGCGGGAGTGGGTTGATTCTCACGCGGAGTGAGCAGTCCGAAAGCGATGGGCTTGATCCCGCCGGTGAGTTCGATCGCTCGCAGACCGAGTGATTCGCGGCCCTTGAGAACGATGGGGGGCAGCACCGTCTGCATGCGCGCGTGCAGGACGGTCATCAACGTCGAATCGATGGTCGCGATCTCGAATGCGACGCGCGGCCTGACTTTGACGCTGCGAAATGTCTCCTCGACGAGGTGACGCATGTCGAAGTTGTCAGGCAGCATGACGAGCGGAACACGCTCGAGCTCCTTCGTCGCCACGTTCTTTCGGCGGGCGAAGGCGTGGTCCGTGCGCACGACGAGCGACAGTTTCTCCGTCAGCAGGCGCTCGTAGCGGACGTGAGGCGACATGTGCGACACGATTCCCAGTCCGAGATCGAAGCGGCCGGCTTCGATCTCGGTCTCGATGTCGCGCGACGGCAGTTGGTGCACGCCGACGCGCACACCCGGGAAGTCGCGCGCCAGGACTTCTAGGACGGGTGGAATCCAGGCCACGTGCAGCGCCGGGATCACACCGACCTCGACGTGTCCGGTCAGGAGCTCCGCGACTCGGACGACCGACGCGCACGCTTCGTCGAGCTTGAGCAGCACGATCTCGGCCCGCTTGCGGAACTCGACACCTGCATCGGTGAGGCCGATGCGCTTGCCCACGCGTCGAAAGAGGGGCGTGCCGAGCAGCGCCTCGAGCTCCTTCATCTGCTGCGAGACGTTCGGTTGCGAGACGTGGAGGCGCTCGGCCGCGCGCGTGAAGTTCTCCGTCAGCGCGACCGTCACGAAGTAGCGCAGGTGCCGGATCTCGATCGACGAGCTCATGGGTGGGGTGAGCGGCGTCTCGGCCGGCTCAGCGCAGTGGGGCGCCCATCTAAGCGCCCCCCCGTGCGGTTGACAACGTTCGGGTCGCGTTGACGGATTTCGACATAAGTGGCATCTTGGGCGTCATAAGTCGGATCACTGGTCCGATAAGCACAGCATGAAGATCAAGATCCTGTTGGGCGCGATCGTCGGCATCGCGGCGATTTCCGTTGCGCACTGGAAGTTGAACGGCACGCCGCGCTACATGCCAGGTTCGCCGTCGACGAGCACGCCGGCCTCGGGCGAGGTGCGCGCGGAGTTCACCGTGGGCTTTCTTCCGGTCACGTGTCACCTCACTTGCCCCGTAACGAGTTGGGTGAGCGAGCACAGCACGTCGGGCACCAAATTCAAGGCGCAGCGGTTCACCGATTTCCCGTCGATGAAAGAGGCGCTCATCGCGCGCAAGATCGACGCGACGTTCATGAACGCTCCGCTCGCGATCAAGCTCGTCATGGACGGCGTGCCGTGCAAGATCGTTCACCTCGGCCACCGCGACGGAACGGCTCTGATGGTGAAGACCGATGGGCCGATCCAGAAGTTCGAGGACCTGAGAGGCAAGGTCGTCGCGATCCCGGGCCGCTTCTCGAACCAGAACATCTTCCTGCACAAGATGATGAGGGAACTCGGGATGCCGTTCGATTCGATGACGATCAAGGAGCTGCCGCCGCCCGAGCACCCCTCGGCGCTGGCGGCGGGCGCGATCGACGCCTACATCATCGGCGAGCCTCACGCCGCGAAGGCCGAACTGGATGGTTACGGACGCGTGCTCCTGCAGATGCGCGACGCGTGGCCGAACTTCATCTCGTGCGTCTTGGTGGTCCGTCAAGAGTTGATCGACGAGCGCCGTCCGCTGGTGACCGAGCTCGTGAACGGAATCGCCGCGTCCGGAGAATGGCTCGACGAGGACCGTGATCGCGGCGCGCAGCACCGTCACGACGCGGCGATCGTCGCCGGCAAGCTCTTCTACAACCAGAAGCCGGAGCTGCTCGACTTCCTGCTGACGAAGGACGTGACGCGCGTGTCGTACACGAACCTCAAGCCGTTGCAGAAAGACTTCAACGAGATCGTCGGTCTGGCGGTCGAGCTCCAGATTTTGCCCCGGCAGATCGCCTTCGAGGAGTACATCGACGACAGCTTCTCGCCTGACCTCGCCACGGTCGACGTGCCGTTCGATCGGCTGCCTGACGTCGAGAAAGTCGCTGCGCAGTAGTGAGCCTGGCTCCGATCGCAGCGACCGCCGGCGCGGTCCTCCTCATCGTGGTCGCGCGCAAACTGCGCGACCCGCTGCCGAAGTTCTTGCTGCCGCTGGCGACGGCGATCCTGTTCCTCTGCTTCTGGCAATTCGCCGCCGAGCAAGCGCAGTACGAGGTCAAGCAGCCTGACGGTACGAAGCGCCTCGTCGAGATCTTCCCGACGCCCTGGTCCACGCTCGTCGGCATGCAGAAGCCGATCATGGACGGGACGCTCTTGCGCTACGCGATCGCCAGCATTTATCGCGTCGCGATCGGCTTCTCGCTCGCCGTGCTGATCGGCATTCCCGTCGGCTTGCTGGCAGGCTGGTATCTGCGCGGCTTCCAAGCGATCAATCCGCTGATCCAAGCGATGCGACCGATCTCGCCGATCGCGTGGATCCCAGTCGCTGTGCTGTGGTTCGGCGTGAAGGACTCGTCTGCGATCTTCCTGATCACGCTCTCGTCGTTCTTCCCGATCGTCACCGGGACGATGACCGCGGTGCAGACGATTCCGCTCGTCTACGTGCGCTCGGCGAAGAACTACGGGCTGGGCGGCTTCGGGCTGTTCCGCTACGTCGTGTTTCCGGCGTGCTTGCCGCAGATCATCACGAGCCTCCGGATCGCGCTCGGCATCGCGTGGCTGGTGATCGTCGCGGCCGAGATGATCGCCGTCGATTCCGGTCTCGGTTACCTGATCATGGACGCGCGCAACGCGAACTATTACGACCGCGTGGTCGGCGCGATGATCACGATCGGATTGATCGGAATCGGGCTCGATTTCGTGATGCGGCGCCTCGAGTTGTTGGACGACGTGCGTTGGGGATTCCCCAAGGTGAACTCGTGAACTTCCAATCGGCAGGGGCCGCGTCTCCGAAGGTCCACGTGGCGGGGCTCTCCAAGTCGTTCCTACGCGACAAGACCGAGCTGCGCGTACTCGACGACATCCACCTCGACGTCCGCGCAGGTGAGTTCGTGTGCTTGCTCGGACCGTCGGGATGCGGCAAGTCGACGCTGCTCAACATCGTCGGTGGATTCGATACGGCGGATGCGGGCCGCGTCGAGATCGAAGGGCGGCCCGTCACCGGCCCCGATCCGCGGCGCGTCTTCGTGTTCCAAGAGTACGGGATCTTTCCGTGGGCGTCGGTGTGGGACAACGTCGCGCTCGGCTTGCACGATAAACCCAGAGACGAGCAGCATCGGATCATTCGGCACTACATCGAGCTCGTCGGTCTCAAAGGCTTCGAGAGAAGCTTCCCGAGCGAACTCTCGGGCGGCATGCGGCAGCGTGTCGCGCTGGCGCGCGCGCTGGCCGTTTCGCCGGACGTCGTGTACATGGACGAGCCGCTCGGCGCGCTCGATTCGCTGACGCGCCTGCAGATGCGCGCCGAGCTCTTGCGCTTGTGGCGTCGTGAGAAGATGACGATCCTGTTCGTCACGCACGACGTGGACGAGTCGATCCAGCTCGCCGACCGCATCCTCGTCATGACGCCGCGGCCGGGTCGCATCGCCGAGGTGCTGAAGGTGGACCTGCCTCACCCGCGCGAGATCAGCAGTCCCGAGTACAACCGCATCAAGAATCGGCTGTACGAGCTGCTCGGCGTCAGCCACGCGATCTGACGGCCCTCGAGGCGCGCGCTACACTGGTTCGCGATGTCGACTCGCGCACCGATTCCGCGCACGGTATTCCTCGCGCGCGCCTGGCGCCGCCGCTGTCCCCAGTGCGGCGAGGGCCTGCTCTTCGTCCGTTACGCCAAGCTTCACACGGCGTGCGCGAGCTGCGGCCTGGTGTACCGCCGCGAGCAAGGCGCGATGACCGGCTCGATGTACCTGTCCGCGATCGTCACCGAGCTGTTCGCGGCGTTGCTCGTGCTGGTGATCTTCTTCGGCACGGACCTCGAGCCGATTCCGTCGATCGCGATCGCGCTGCCGGTCCTGCTCCTGTTCGCGTATTGGTGGCTGCCGCGTTCGATCGCGCTGTGGACCGCGATCGAGTACGCAACGGATGTCTCGAACGACGAGCCTTGGGCCGCGCCGCGCGCGTGAGCGTCCTTCGATGCCCGAGCTGCCCGAAGTCGAAACGGTCGTGCGCCTCATCCGGCCGCATCTCGTCGGCCGTGTGATCCGATCGTGCGACGTGCGCTGGGTGCGCACGCTGGGCGGACTTTCCGTGTCGCGCTTTCGCACCGCGGTCACCGGCGCGCGCATCGTGCGCGTGTGGCGGCGCGCGAAGTTCTTCGTCGTCGATCTCGAGCGCGCCGGCAAATCGGCCGGAGCGCTCGTCGGTCACCTGCGCATGACCGGTCGCGTCCACGTCGAGCCGCGGAGCGTCGATCCGGGGCCGTACGTCAAAGTGAGCCTGGCGCTCGACGACGGCCGCGTGATGCACTTCATCGACGTGCGCAAGTTCGGACGCCTCGCCTTTTGCGACGATGCGCAGACGCTGCTCGGCGAGCTAGGCCCGGAACCGCTCGAGCGCGAGTTCACGTCGCAGTGGCTCTACGACGCTCTGCGCGAACGTCGGCGCGTCTTGAAGCCGCTGCTCCTCGATCAAACGTTCGTCGCGGGCCTCGGCAACATCTACGTCGACGAGTCGCTGTTCATCGCCGGCCTTCATCCACAGGCGCGCTCGGACAAAGTGACTCGCTCACGCGCGGCGCTGCTCGTCGATGCGATCCGAAATACGCTGTCGCACGCGATCGAGCGCGAGGGCTCGAGCTTCGACACGTTCTACCGCACGCCCGAAGGCAATCCCGGCAGCTACCAGGATCAGTTCAAGGTGTACGGTCGCACGGGCGAGCCATGCGTCGCGTGCGGCGCACCGATCGCGCGCATCGTCGTCGGGCAGCGCGGCACGCACTTCTGCCGCCGCTGTCAGCGACGCTGACTAGCGCCGCGCTTCCCAGAGCTCCTGCAGCTCCGTCACCTTCGGCCACTGCTCGGCGCAGATCGCGAGGTACAGCGTCACGTCGGCCGGCGCGTACTTCTTGTCGAGCTCCGCGACCACGCTCTTGAGCTTCTTCTTGTCCGGCAGACTCGCGTCGACGTCCTCGATCATTCCGTCCTCGTGCTTCACGCCGGTCGCATCGAGGAACTCCGTGACGAGCTCCTTGCAGTTCTTCAGGAGATAGCCGCCGATGAGCTCGTACGTCAGCTCCGAGTTGCCGCTCGTCTCGAGGATCTGCTTCGCGCGTTTCGCGCGCGTCGCCATCGGCAGCTTGCGGATCGCCTGCGGCCGAAAGCGCAGCGACTTCGCCACCTCGCCGTCGAGCGGACCGAAGCCGTGCTGATCCAAGCTGGAGTAGATCGCCAGGAAGCGCTCGGCGCTCATGGCCTTCAATTGATCGATGACTTGCATAGAGGCAGAGAGTCTAGATGCGTCTCGATGCGGGTCAATGCGCACGTCGTCGTTGCTTGCCGGGATGCGCAGCGGTAGAAGCGGACGAGGCATGAGCCGATCCATAAATGGCGCCGACGGCGCCAGGCGCGAAGTCCTCCTGCTCGTGCTGTGCGGCCTGTTCGTCGGGTTCTTCGTCACCGCCGAGCTCCTAGGGGCCAAGCTGTGGACGTTCACGCTCTTCGGCCTGAGCCCGGCCAAGCTCGGCCTCGGTGACTCGCAGGAGTTCGTCGCGTCGGCCGGGATCCTGGCCTTCCCGCTGACGTTCATCCTCACGGACATCATCAACGAGTACTTCGGGCGCCGCATCGTGCGCGTGTTCACGTGGCTCGCGATCGGCGTGAACGTGATTCTGCAACCGGTCGTGCAAGCTGCGATCCGCGTTCCCGCGATCAGCTTCACGGAAGGCGTGTCCGCCGACGCGATCCAAGGCGCGTACAGCCTCGCGCTCGGTCAAACGTGGGCCATCGTCGTCGCGAGCCTTGTCGCGTTTTCGATCGCCCAGTTCGTCGACGCGTCGGTGTTCACGTGGCTGCGTCACAAGACCGGTGGGAAGATGCTCTGGCTGCGTTCGCAGGGCAGCACCGCGGTGAGCCAGATCATCGACACGATCGTCGTGATCTTCTTGGCGTTCGTGATCATTCCGAGTCTGCTCGGCGGAACCGGATACGTGCGCATGTCGCCGGGCGATGCGGCGAACGTCGCGCTCACGAACTACGTCTACAAGTTCGCCATCGCGGTCGGCATCACGCCGCTTCTGTATCTCGTCCACGCCGGGGTCGAGGCGTGGCTCGGGCACGAGCACGCGCAGCAACTCGTCGACGCCGCTCACCCCCGCGATCCGAATTGAATCCGGCGCGCGTGGGTCGCGCGACACGTGCTCACAAGCTCGCTTCGACCCGCGGCGCGAACGTGTGCGCCTCGAGCAGGCACGTCTCGAATGCCGGCAGCGCCCAGTTGTCCTGATTCACGAAGTACACCTTCTCCCGGAACGTCCGGCGCAGCTGTGGAACCGTCCCGTCAGACAAGAATCCGACGCGCGCACCCGGCATCGCGTGGCCCCAGCGGGTCATGCGGATCTGCTCTACGGCCGAGCGGTCGATCGAGAGCAGCGCGAGTGTGCGTTCGAGCTCGGGGATGAGTCGCTCCGCGAACGCTTGCCACGCGCCATCGACGATCAGCGCGAACACGCCGTCGGCCCACGGCAGCGGCCAATACATGGTCAAGACTGCGCGCTTCTTCGCCGTCCCGGCCGCATAGTGGCCGCTG
>JANLUN010000119.1:0-5106 GCA_031363505.1 Planctomycetota bacterium
GACACTTTTCTTCAACCACGCCTGAACTCTTGGCAGTCCGCCGAGCTCAAGTGGCGTGGGTGAAGAAAAGTGTCTGACGCCGTATTTCACCGCGCCCGCCGACCGACTCAGTGACGGAAGTGCCGCTCGCCGGTGAACACCATCGCCGCGCCGCGCGTGTCGCACGCGGCGATCACCTCTTCGTCGCGCACCGAGCCACCCGGTTGCAGGATCGCCGTCACGCCGGCGTCGAGCGCGGTCTCGACTCCGTCCGGGAACGGGAAGAACGCGTCCGACGCGAGCACCGAACCGGTCGTCTTCGCACCCGCCTTGCTCACGGCGATGCGCACGGCATCGACGCGGCTCATCTGCCCGGCGCCCACGCCGGAGACGCGCGTTCCTGTCGTCAGCACGATCGCGTTCGACTTGACGTGCTTCGCGACCCGGCTGCCGAACAGAAGACTCTGGAGCTCCGCCTTCGTCGCGGCGCGCTTCGTCACGGACTTGCAGTTCGCTTCCGTGTCCGCCGCGAGATCGCGCTCCTGCAGCAAGAATCCGCCGATGAGCTTCTTGAGCTCGATGTCGCGCGTCTGACGTGACGCCGGTCCGAACGGCCCGCATTCGAGCAAGCGCACGTTCTTCCCCCACTTGGGCTTCTGCGTCAACAGCTCGAGCGCGTTCGCGTCGAAGCTCGGCGCTACGACCGCTTCGACGAAGCGGTTGCCTGCCACGAGGAACTCCGCGCTCTTCATGTCGAGCGGGCGCGTGAACGCGAGCACTGAGCCGAACGCCGAAACGGGGTCGCCATCCCACGCCGCTTCGAGCGCCGCTCCGATCGTGTCCGCGAGCGCCGCACCGCACGGGTTGTTGTGTTTGACGACCGTGACGAACGGTCCGTCGAACTCCTTCGCCAGCGCGAGCGCGGCGTCGAGGTCGACGAGGTTGTTGTACGAGAGCGCCTTGCCGCCGAGCACGCGCGCGCTGGCCACGTTCGGCTCGGCGACGCGGGGCAGTGCGTACAGCGCCGCCTTCTGATGCGGATTCTCGCCGTAGCGCAGATCCATCACCTTCGCTCCGACGAGCGACGAGCTGTCCGGGAACGGCGACGGCGCGTGCGCCTCGCGCAGCTCCTCCTCGAACAGCCAACGACTGATCGCCGCGTCGTAACGAGCGGTCGCGCTGAACGCCTTGAGGGCGAGCTCGCGTTTGAGACCCTCGCTGAGCATGCCGCCGTGCTTCTGCAGCTCGTCGAGCACGCGCCCGTAGTCGGCGGGATCCGTGACCACTCCGACGAAGCGGTGATTCTTCGCGGCGGAGCGCAGCATCGACGGTCCACCGATGTCGATCTGCTCGATGGCTTCGCCGCGCTCGACCTTAGCGTTTGCGACCGTCGCTTCGAACGGATAGAGGTTCACGACGACGAGATCGATCGGGAGGATGCCGTGCTCCGTCATCGCTCCGCGATGCGTGTCCGCGTCACGCAGCGCCAGAATTCCGCCGTGGACTTTCGGATGCAGCGTCTTGACGCGGCCGTCCATCATCTCGGGGAAACCCGTGTAGTCGGAGACCTCGCGCACCGGGATGCCGGCCTTCTTCAAAGCGGCGTACGTCCCACCGGTCGAAAGGATCTCGACTTTCATCTGCGCGAGCAGGCGCGCGAAGCTCTCGACGCCGGTCTTGTCGGAGACGCTGATCAACGCGCGTTCGACGCGCGGTCCGGTATCGCTTCGATTCATTTCTGCGTGATCCGCTTGAGGGTGGCGGCGAACGTCGCCGGGTTCACCATGCCGGACGAGCCCGCCACGAATCGTCCGGACTTGTCGGTCAAGATCACGAACGGGAGCATCATGGCGTCTTCCAAGTGGCTCGCGAGCTGGATGACTTCATCCTCCGTGTCGTCCGCGTCCGACGCGAGCGCGATGAAGTGCTCTTGCAAGAGCGGCGCGACATCGGGGCGCGGCACGACGCTCTGCACGAGCGTCCGGCACTGGCCGCATGCCTCACGGCCCATCTCGATGAATACGTGTTTATCCTCGGCCTTGGCTTGGGCCAGCGCGTCCTTGAAACGCGTGTGCCACGTCAGCGTGCCTTTGTCGTCGAAGTGCGGATGGCGTTTCTTTTCGCTCATGGATGCCCCGTTCGTCCGGCAATGAAGGGCGACCATTCTGCAATCCGCCACGCGCTCCGCACAGAGTTCGCGCGACCCACCGGATGGAAAAGTCTTCGCACGACGCGAATTGCGCCCGCTGCTCAAGGCAACTGTGGCCACGGGCGAAGAATAGGAACCCGCGCCGGCCGATCCAGCGCGTTCCCCGGGCCCCGCAACTCCTCATTGCACCTTGCGACTTCGACTCTTACTCGCGCTCGGACTCGCGAGCGTGCCGGCCTCGTGCTCGCTCTGGCGCGGCGACCCTGACCCGAATTTGCTGCTCATCGTCGTCGACAGCCTGCGCTTCGACGCGATCAGCCAATCGCTCGGTGCGGCGAGCACGCCGAACCTTCACGCGCTCGCCGACGACGGCGTTTCGATGACGTGTTGCTTCAGCCACACGCCTGTGAACGACGCCGCGCTCGCCGCGCTCTTCAGCTCGCGCATGCCGAATCGGAGCGGCGTCGTGCACGACGGACAATCGATCGACCCGGATCTGCCGTTGCTCGCGGAGGAGCTCGAAAGCGAGGGCTACTTAACCTTCGCATCGATTTCGCGCGATCTCACGCTGCGCGCTCCGGACAGCGCACCCGCGCCGGGGCTCTTGCGCGGCTTTCGGCGCGTGCAGTTCCCTGAATACGAACAGTGGCCGGCGTACGAAGTCGCCACGGCCGCGCGCGAGTTCGTGCACGGCCGCGACGCGACACAACCATGGTTCGCGTTCGTTCACTTATCCGATCCGCAAGAGCCGTACGAGGCGTACGAGACAGCCGATGCAAAGGCATTGATCTCATTCGACGGCAGCCTCGTCGAGACCGTCTCGATCTCGAACACGTCGCATTGGCACCACCAGTTCGATCTGGCGCCGGGCAAGCACCGCATCTCGTTCAAGTCGGACACACACCTGTACGTGCGCGACTTCGCGTGTCACTCCGAAGGTGAACGGGTCGCGACGTCGTTACTCCAAGGCGCACCGACCGAGTCTTCGAAGATCGTCGTCGTGTCGATGGACAACCAGACGACGGAACCCATCCGCTGCCTGCTCAGTGCGCGGATCCACGACGCGCCGAGCCTGGCGCAGATCCGCGAGCGCTATCGCCTCGAAGTGGAGCACGTCGACCGCGCCATCGGTGCGTTGATCGAGGAGCTCAAGGTCTCGAAGCAGTACGACAACACGTGCGTCGTGGTCACGGCTACGCACGGCGCGGCGCTCGGCGAGCGCGGTCACATCGGAGCTCGCGAGCATCTCTACGACGAGGTGCTACGCGTTCCACTCGTCGTGAAGCCCGTGCACGGCGCACCGGAGCTCGCGCTGATGCGCAAGAAGCGGCACATGTTGCTGCGGCACATCGACGTCGCACCGAGCATCCTCGCGCTGCTCGACACGGGACATCTGTCCGGCTCGCAGGGCACGTCGCTGCTCGAAGACACCGAACGCGTGCTCATCGCGGAGACGCGACCTCCCGAAGCGCCGTCGAAACGCGTCGCGATGCGCGACGAGCGCTACAAGATGATCTTCGACGCCAGCGAGCGACGGTACGAGATGTTCGACTTGCGCGTCGACACGCTCGAGCTGGAGAACGTGTTCATGCTGCAGGGACACTTGCGCATGCCGTGGCAGAGTCGGCTGCGGCAGCTCACGTACGATCCGAACGATCCGGAATCGGTTGCGCCGAGCGCAGGCGAGACGCCTCGTGACGCACGGCCAGTCCAAAGCAGCTCCGTTCGCGGTTGAGTCGGCGTCGGCGAATCGATCCGACGGGTCCGTGCACGGTCAGCTCGTCTTCTTCGCCGGCTTCTTCCGTCGCAAGTACTCGGTGATGAACTCGTCGATTCCGCCGTCGAGCACCGATTGGATGTTGCCCTTCTCGAAGTCGGTGCGGTGGTCCTTCACCATTTGATACGGGTGCAGCACGTACGAGCGGATCTGGCTCCCGAACGCGATCTCACCCTTCGCTCCGTAGAGCGCGGCGAGCTCGGCGTCGCGCTCGGCCTCCTGCATCTGGTTCAACTTCGCCTGCAGGATCTTGTACGCCATTTCGCGGTTCTTGAGCTGGCTGCGCTGACTCTGACAGCGCACGACGATCCCACTCGGAATGTGCGTGAGACGCACCGCGGTCTCGACCTTGTTGACGTTCTGACCGCCCGCGCCGCCCGCGCGCATCGTGTCGATCCGCACGTCGGCATCCTTGATCTCGATCGCGGCCGTCTCCGCGAGCTCGGGCGTCACATCGACCGACGCGAACGCCGTATGCCGCCTCGCCTGGCTGTCGAACGGACTGATGCGCACGAGGCGGTGTACGCCGGCTTCGGCCTTCAAGTGTCCGAAGGCGTAGTCGCCTGACACGAGCAATGTCGCGGATCGAATGCCGCCCTCGGGTTCTTCCGTGAGTTCGATCTCGGACACGCTGTATCCCTGCCGTTCGGCGTAGCGCACGTACATGCGCAGCAGCATGCCGGCCCAGTCGCACGAATCCACGCCGCCCGCGCCCGGGCTGAACTGCAGATACGCGTTGCACTGGTCGTTCGGTCCGCCGAGCATCACGCGGAAGTCGAGCTTCTCGAGGCCGGCATCGACGCGCCCGACGAGTGCTTCGACGTCGTCGACGACGTGTTCTTCGCCCTCCTCGCGGCCCATCTCGACGAGGAGCTCGAACTCCTCGAACGCCTTCTCGATCGCGCGCACTGGCTCGACGACCGAGCGTGCGGACTTCAGCTCTTGAATGAGCTTCTGGCTCTTCTCGGGCTGACTCCAGAAGTCGGGCGAGTTCTGAAGCTCTTCGATCTCCGCGAGTCGGCGTGATTGCGAAGCGAAGTCAAAGACTCTCCTTGATCTGCTCCAGGCGACGGCGCTGCGATGCGATGCGAGCTTCGTGGTCTTTGAGTGCGGCCATGGGCGGCGGATTGTAGGACGCGATCCGCGCGCGGGGAACAAGCGGCGCACGAGCGGCGCTGTACGGAGCCAGCCTCCCGCTTCC
>JANLUN010000184.1:0-1413 GCA_031363505.1 Planctomycetota bacterium
GACCGCTGCGCTCGACGATGATCTCGTCGCCCGGACGCGTCCACACGCCGAGCGGGACTTGATTCGCAATCGTCCCCGACTGCACGAACATCGCCTTCGATTTTCCGAGCCAGCGCGCGGCGCTTTCCTCGAGGCGCCGCACGGTCGGATCGCCGTCGAGCACGTCGTCGCCGACGACCGCCTCGGCCATCGAGCGCCGCATCGCGGCCGACGGCTGCGTGACGGTGTCGCTCCTGAAGTCGGAGATCTTCACGCCGGCTGCAGGCACTCGCGGATGCGACGCATCCCCTCGCGGATGTTGTCCAGACTATTCGCGTAGCTGAAGCGCAGGAAGCCTTCGCCATTCGCGCCGAAGCTCGTGCCCGAAAGACACGAGACACCGGCTTGATTCAAGAGCTGCGTCTCGAGCTCGCGCGACGGAATGCCCGTGCCGGACGTGTTCGCGAAGGCGTAGAACGCGCCCTTGGGCAACGTACAACGGAAACCGGGGATCGCATTGAGCTCTTGGACGATGACTTTGCGACGTTCGTCGAACGCGCGGCGCATCTTGTCGACCGCGTCCTGCGGTCCGCGCAACGCTTCCATGCCCGCCATCTGCGCCGCGGCGTTCGTGCACGACACGGTGTTGATCTGCAAGCGCTCCGCGTGCGCCATCAACGACTTCGGCCACACGCCGAAGCCCATGCGCCAACCGGTCATCGCGTAGGTCTTGCTCCAGCCGTCGAGCAGGATCGCGCGATCGCGCAACGACTCGTACGACAGGATGCTCGTGTGCGTCTCGCCGTCGTACGTGAGTCGCGAGTAGATCTCGTCCGACATCACCGCCACTTGCGGATGCTTCTCGAGACCCGCCACGAGCTTGTCCATCTCGCGCTTGCCCGCCACACCGCCGGTCGGATTCGCGGGCGAGTTCAGGATCAAGAGGCGCGTCCGCGGCGTGATGCGCGACAACGCGGCATCGGCGTCGAACGCGAAGCCGCGCTCTTCGAGAAGCGGCAGCGGGACCGGCTTCGCGCCGGAAAAACGGATCGCCGACTCGTAGATCGGAAATCCCGGGCTCGGGTAGAGGATCTCCGCGCCCGGCTCGCCGAGGATCATGATCGCGAAGAACATCGTCGGCTTGCCGCCCGGGACGATCATCACGTCGTCGGGATGGACGCGCGCTTTGTGGAAGCTGCCGCAGTACTCCGCGACGGCTTCGCGCACTTGGATCAGCCCCTTGGCCGGCGTGTACGCGTGAAAGCCGTCGGCCAGCGCCTTGCGCCCGGCCTCGACGATGTTGTCCGGCGTGCGGAAATCCGGCGCGCCGATGTGCAGGTGAACGATGCTGCGGCCGGCGGCCTCCAGCGCTTTGACCTTGTTGACGACCTCGAAGGCCGTTTCGGTGCCGAGCTCGCTCATGCGGCTCGAAAG
>JANLUN010000230.1:0-1736 GCA_031363505.1 Planctomycetota bacterium
TGACCGTCGGATTAGAAATCCGATGCTCTATCCAGCTGAGCTACGGGCGCAACTTGTCGAGGCGGGATCGCGGCTGCGAGCGAGCTCGCGCTCTCGCGCGAGTTGCCGGAGTGGGTCGGGGAGGCGGAATTGGTCGGGGAGATGGGAGTCGAACCCACGGCTCGTAGCACCCAAAGCTACGCCTCTACCAACTGAGGTACTCCCCGGAGAACGGAGGAGACTAGCTCACGCCCGCCGCTCCTGCGAGTTCCGGCGAGGCGTGAGTACCCGGCGCGGGCGCGCGCGTGTAGCCTATTCGCCCCGCGTACTGCGCCGCGCCGTGCTCACGGCGCACCGCGTCATACGGGCTCCGCCGCACCGCTGGCGCGGCCGGACACACCAGGATCCAAGCTTCATGAAGGTTCTCGTCGTCGGCGGCGGTGGCCGCGAACACGCTCTCTGTTGGAAGATCGCGCAGTCGCCCGAGTGCGACGAGATCGTCTGCGCGCCCGGCAACGCCGGGACGAGCACGATCGCGCGCAACGAGCCCGTCGCCGCCAACGATCTCCCCGGGCTCGTGAAGCTCGCGCAGAAGGAGAAGCCGCATCTCGTCATCGTCGGGCCAGAGGAGCCGCTGTGCGCGGGCCTCGCCGACCTGCTGCGCGCCGCGGGATTCCTCGTCTTCGGTCCGGGCGCCGCGGGCGCCCAGATCGAAGGCTCGAAGGTGTTCTCGAAGGAGCTCCTCGATCGCCACCGCATCCCGGGTGCGACGGACCGGCGCTTCGACCGATCGGGCGCGGCGAAGTCGTACCTCGAGTCGTGCACGACGTGGCCGCAAGTCGTCAAGGCCGATGGACTCGCCGGAGGCAAAGGTGTGTTCGTTTGTCCCGACGCGAAAACGGGCTGCGTCGCGGTCGACACGATCATGGAGAAGAAGACGCTCGGCGCGGCCGGGCTCAAGGTCGTGATCGAGGAGTTCCTCGTCGGCGAGGAAGCGAGCGTGCTCGCGATCACCGACGGCGAGACGATCTTGATCCTCGAGCCGGTGATGGATCACAAGCAGGTCGGCGACGGCGACCAAGGCCCGAACACCGGCGGCATGGGCGTGTACTCACCCGTGCCGATGCTGACGCGCCGCATCCAACGTCAGATCGAACAGCGCATCGTCGTGCAGACCGTCCATGGTCTCCGCACCGAAGGCATCGAGTTCCGCGGCGTGCTCTTCGTCGGTTTGATGCTGACCGAGAGCGGACCCAAGGTCCTCGAGTTCAACGCGCGTTTCGGCGATCCCGAAGTGCAGGCGATCGTGCGGCGCATGAAGAGCGATCTGCTCCCGATCCTGCACGCCGCTGCGGCGGGCAAGCTCGCGTCGATCGAGCCGCCCGAATGGGACCCGCGCGTCTGCGTCGGAGTCGTCGCGGCGGCCGAGGGTTATCCGGGAAAGGTGCGCAGCGGCGATCCAATCCGCGGGCTCGACGACGCGGACGCTGTTCCCGACGCCGTCGTCTTCCATGCCGGAACCACGCACAACAAGGCGGGCGAGGTCGTGACTGCCGGCGGGCGCGTGCTGTGCGTCACGTCGCTCGGCGGCGACATCACCGAGGCGCGTGTGAAGGCCTACTCGGCCTACGACCAGATCGAGTTCGCGGGCAAGTTCTGCCGGCGCGACATCGGCGCGCGCGCCGCGCACCGGCCGCTCATCTCGGCGGACGAGGGGTTCGGCGGCGAGTGACACTCACACGCCCGGAGCGGCGGGG
>JANLUN010000280.1:0-5306 GCA_031363505.1 Planctomycetota bacterium
GGCATCGACGCGATGTGCGCCGCGTACTCGGTCGCGGACGACGCGTGGCGCAAGGCCAATCGGCCGTGGTTCGACCGGATGTCGCAGCTCTTGTCCGATGCTTCGCTTCCCAACGGACTCTTCCAGCGGTTCATCAATGAACGCGTCCTCGGACACACGCGCTACGCGGTGGCGCAGACGTTCGAGCACTTCTTCCTCGTCCACGCGCTGCGATGCATGTGCGAGTCGGTCTACCGTGGCGTCGACGACGATCGTCGGAAGATGCTCGAGCAGCTGGCGCTCAAGAGCATCGATTACTTGATGTGGGGTGCGCCGTGGGCAAAGCAGCTCAGCAGCTGGCAGCCCGCGCCGCCTGCGCCGCCGCTCCATTGGCAAGGTCCGCGCATCGGGATCGCGATCTCGCTGAACGACAACTACAAGACGCCGCCGTTCGCGAAGGATGCGCGTGGTCCGAACTATCTGCCGCCGGATGGACTCGGAGGCGGCGTCGAGTTCTTCCACCCATGGTGCGCGCTGTCGTGGGCGCAAGAGATCACGGACGGCCGCGCGGGTTCAGGCCTCGAGAACAAGTACCTGCGGCGCGGGATGGATTGCGGACATCCGCACGAGAGTTGGCGCGCCTTGCTCGACGACTTCTCCGAGCAAGCGCAGGGGAGCTGGTCGGACAACTCCGCCAACTGGATCAGCTACCTCGGCAAGCTGCAGAGCCTCGGGCTGCGCTGATCGCGCGCCGCCCTCACTCCTTCGACCCGACCATCCATTTCGCGATGAGCTTTGCGAACCGCGCGCCGTCCGGCACGGGTGAGCCTTCCGACAGAAGCGCCTGACCGTAGACGAGCTCCGCGGCTTCGCCGAGTAGCGGCGAGCGCGGTGTCTCGCGGTGCAGCGCGATCAGCTTCTGCACGAGCGGATGGTCCGGATCGAGCTCGAGCACGCGCTTCGACGACTTGACGTCCTGATGGGCCGCACGGAGCACGCGCTCCATGTGCGGCGACATTCCATGCGGGTCGTTGACGAGCACCGCCGGGCTGCCGGAGAGCCGCGTCGTGAAGCGCACGTTCTTTACTTGCGCGGCCAGCGCTTCCTCGAGCGCGGTGAGCAAGTCGCGGTTCTCGCGCTCTAGGTTCTCGCGCGCCTCTTGCTCGGCCTTCGAGTCCAGCTCCAAGTCGCCGCGGTCGATTGCGGCGAGCGGCTTCTTGTCGAACTCGCGCATACGCTGCGCGACGAACTCGTCGATCGGATCGACGAAGAGCAACACTTCGAAGCCGCGTCGCTTCATCGCTTCGACGTGCGGGGACGCCGCGAGCGCCGCGTGATCGCTGCCTGCGAGGTAGTAGATCGCCTTCTGATCCGGCTTCATGCGCCCGACATACTCGCCGAGCGTCGTCGTCGGATCGTCGGTTCCCTCCGGCGCGTGCGTCGTCGCGAACAGCGCGATCTTCGCGACCGCGCCGTCCGTGTCGTCGCCGACGTAGATCCCCTCCTTCAAGAGGACGCCGAACGCGCTCCAGAAGCGCGCGTACTTCTCGCGGTCGTCGTTCAACACGGTCGCGAGCGTCTCGAGCACCCGCTTCGTGAGCCGCTTGCCGATTTGCCGCACGGTCGCGTTCGATTGCAACACGTCGCGCGAGACATTGAGCGGCAGATCCGCCGAATCGACGACGCCGCGCACGAAACGCATCCACGCCGGAAGCAGATCCGCGCAGTCGGGCATGATCAGGACGCGCTTGACGTACAGCGCGATCCGCGAGCGCGCCTCCGGTCCTTCGAAGAGATCCACCGGCCGGTGCGACGGCAGATACAGGAGCGCCGTGTACTCGGTCGTGCCCTCGGCCTTGAAGTGGATGACCTCGAGCGGTGCCTCGAAGTCGTGCGTCAAGTGCCGGTAGAACTCGTCGTACGTCTCGCGCTCGATCTCGTCCTTGGGCTTCGCCCAGAGCGGCTTCATCGAGTTGAGGACTTCCGCGCGCCGGCCGTCCTTCTCGTCGAGGGCGTCCATCTCGATCGGGTAGGCGACGAAATCGGAGTAGCGCTTGACGATGTCGCGCACCGTCCACTCCGAGAGGAAGTCCTGCTCGTCGTCCTCGCCTTCCGTCGCGTCGCGCAGCAAAAGCGTCACGCGCGTGCCGTTCGTCGACTTATCACAGCGTTCGATCGTGTACTCGCCCCGTCCTTGGGAGCTCCACCGCCATGCTTCGTCGCTCCCCGCGCGCCGCGTTTCGACGACGACCTCGCGCGCCACCATGAAGCTCGAGTAGAAGCCGACGCCGAACTGACCGATCAGCTCGGGCGCGTTCTCGGCCTTCTTCGCGCTCAGCCGCGCCAGGAACTCTTTCGTGCCCGAGCGCGCGATCGTCCCGAGGTTCGCTTCGAGCTCCGCGCGGTCCATGCCGATCCCATCGTCTGCCACAGTGAGCGAACGCGCGTCGCGATCGATCTCGATGCGAATCTTCGCGCTCGCGCCCGGCGGCGACAGTTCGGGCCGCGTCAACGCCTCGAAGCGCAGCTTGTCGAGCGCGTCGCTCGCATTCGAGATGAGCTCGCGCAGGAAGATCTCGCGATGCTTGTAGAGCGAGTGGATGACGAGGCCCAGGAGTTCCTGGACCTCCGCTTGAAATTTCAGGGTTTCGACTTTGGTCTTCATGGCGGCGCGGCTCGAACGATTTCGGGGCGCCTATGATGGGGCCGCTCCGCGCGGGTTCAAGCGACGTGCGCGTGAGCGGGGTAGACTTTGCGAATCAGGGGATTGCGGCACCCAGGGGACGTGGGGAACGTGCCGCGGCGAAGTCCCGTCTTAGGACCGCATGGACAATTCTTCGCGTATGGAGCGCCGTCGAGCGGCGCCGAGCCTTCTTTCCGCGGCCGCCACGCTCTCGGCGGCAGGGATCGCGATCGCACTGATCTGGCCCGCGCGAGTGGGCGGCTACAACTTCCTAGGCGGTTCACTCGATCTCGGGCAACGCGACGTCCGCGTCTTCAACAACTTCGGCGACCCCAGCGCCAACGACAACACGCAGACCGATCCGGACTTCCCGGGCGCCCTCGGTGCACCGCTCGCGATCTGGAAAGGCGCGGTCGAATGGTCGAGCGAGCGTCACGGCTTCGGCGGAGGCGACCCGCACCAACCCGGTGAGCTCGGCTCGGGCGGCGCGAACTTCGATCCGGCGTGGCAGGGACTCGCGACCGGCGTCGGCGGCCCCGACGACAACGTCGTGTCGGAGATCTCCGGCAGCAACGGCGGCGTGTACGCGTTCTGCGAGACGCCGATCGCCGACGGCTGGCGCATCCGTTTCTGGCAGATCCCCACGGTGCTCCACGACGGGCCGGGACGCTTCTCGCCGCAGTCGTTTCCGCACATGGATATCCAGGGGATCATGACGCACGAGTACGGCCACGCGCTCGGGCTCGCGCACACGAGCACAACCGGCGCGACGATGTTCGGCGGCGCGGATCCGTTCAGCATCCTCGCGATGCGCTCGATCGACGTCGACGATCGCAACGGACTCCAAGCGCTGTACGGCGTGCGCTCGAGCACGAAGCCGCACGTCGCGACGTACACACTGGCCGGCGGCACGATCACGATCCGCGGACACGGCTTCTCGCTCGCGGGCAACGACGTCTGGTTCACGAACGGTGCCGCGGCGGCCGATGGAACGCCGAAGCGCGCGCTGGGACTTCCGTCGCAGAACGGCGGCACCGAGATCACGCTCACGGTCCCCGTCGACGCCGTCGCGGGCGATCTGCTCGTCAAGAACGCCGACACCGGCGGGGCCTCGCTCTCGAACCCGTTCCCGTTCGATCCGGCGATCGAGCCGTGCGCGCTGCCGGTTGCGTACGGCGCGCCGAAACTGACTTCGATCGCGACGCTGCCCGTGCTGTCGACGCGCGGGCGTCCGTATCTTTCGACGCACGATCTCGAGATCACGCTCTCCGGCGCGATCCCGAACGCGCGCGGCGTAGTGTTCTACTCGAGTGCGCCGGCCTCGACGCCGATGTCCGGCGGAACACTGCTCGTCGCGCGACCGCTGCTTCGCTTGGGTTTCTTCCTGAGCGATCCGCAAGGCAACGCGATGGTGCGCGTGCCGATCGACGCCGCACTCGTCGGCAACGTGCGCTACTACCAAGCGAAGTTCCAGGACGTCGGCGACGCCGCGGGGATCGGACTTTCGAACGCCGTCGAAGTCCGCTTCTGCCCGTAGAGCGCGCGCGAGCGAGCGAACCGGGCGAACCCGGCGTCAGCGCCCGTCGTCCGTCGCGCTGCCGCCTTCCGGCACGGGCTCGGGCGGCAATGTTTCACCAGACGGAGCAGCGTCGTTCGCGCGCGGCGCACCGACCGTCAGCGTGAGCTTGAGCGGCCCTTTCAAGCTGGCCTTCTCGGTCTGCCCGCCGTTCGCCGATCCACCGCCGACGTCGATCTCCCGGTCGATTTCCTCGATCCCGTCGAGCTCGAACGACTGCACGCGCTTCTGCGTCAAGTTCCACGAGAGTTTGCCGCGCGCCTTCAATCGAAACGCGATGTGACCGCGCGTGACGATCGAACCGCGCATGACCTCGGCGCGCGTCATCCGATTCCGCAGGAGCTCCGTTTGATCGCGCGCGGTGTCGAGCTCGATCGTGACGTCGATCTGCGCGAGCTCGTCGTCTCCCGCGCGCGTCACCGCGGCGAATTCGCCCACGACGACGCCGCGTGTCGCTTCGCCGAAGGCCTCGTGCAGCGCGCCGCCGACTCCGGTCGAAAGATTGCGCAGCGCCGGATCGTCTTCGTCCGGCGTCCACTTCAGGGGGATCTTTCCTCCGGCGGACAAGAGCTCGCGCAGCCGGCCCGGTTCGATCTCCCACTTGTCACCGATGCGCACTTCGTGCGGCGGCAACAGCTCGCGGAAATCGAGATCTTCGCTGAGCGTCGAGAGCGCCTCCTCGACACCCTCGCGCGCGTCGTAGAGGCGTCCGTACGCATGCTCCTCGGGCACCCACGTGAAGAGGACGCTCGATCCGGTGAGCAGGCTTGTCGCGGTGAGGTGCGCGATCGGCTCGCTGCCGCCCGGAGCGAACGCGCGGTAGTCGTGAACGCTCTGTTGGTACACGCGGCGTAGCGACGTCGGACGTCCGTTCGCGGACGAGCGGTACTCGTCGTCGACGCCCAGCGTCTCCATCGTGACGAGCTTGATGCGCGGCAGCTCCTTCACGTTGTCTGCACCGGAGCTGACACCGAGTGCGGTCGTCTCGAGCGCGTGCTCGATGCGAATCGACTTTCCGATGCGCGTGCCGGGCGCGGGATCGAACACGATGCGGCGCGCCTCGGCGGC
>JANLUN010000302.1:0-7871 GCA_031363505.1 Planctomycetota bacterium
CGATGCGCTCGCCCTTCTTCGCGGCCATCACTTGCTTCCACAGATAATCCGTGGAGCCCGATCCGTCCGCCGCTTGCACGACCGCGAGCGGTGATTCCGGGTGCACGATCACGCGCCAGCCGCGCTCGTGCCACCACCTCACGTGATCGACGCTGAACACCGTGTGCACGCCGCAGTAGCTGCCCCACAGGATCATCTCGGCGCGATCGAGCGCCGCGAGCCCGCCTTCGACTGTCTTGTCGTTGATCACAAGACCGCTGCGCCACACTTGCGGATCGGGAAGCGCGACCACCTTCGAAAGATCCATGCCGAGCTTCGCCGCCGTGTTGCGACCCAAGTGATGATCCGGCACGAACAGGATCTTCTTCTTTTTCTTCCGCGCCCAATCGACGACGAGGTGCGCGTTCGAGCTCGTGCACACCGCGCCGCCCGTTCGACCCGCGAGCGCCTTCAATCGGCCGCCGGTGTTCATGTACGCGACGACGCACAGCTCGTCGCCGTAGCGTTCGATCAACTGATCGGCGACGGGCAGCACCATGTAGTCCTTCGCCAGCATCTCCATCGTGCAGCCGGCCTTCGGATTCGTGATCCACACCGTCTGGTCTTCGTGCGCGAGGATCGCGATCGACTCGGCCATGAAGTGCACGGCGGACTCGACGATCACCTTCTTCTCGGGGTTGCGCACGGCTTGCAACGCGAGCGCGTAGCTGTCCGCGACTTTCCCGCCGTAGCGCTCCACCACCTTCACGATCTCGCCTCCCATATAGAAATGCGCGAGGAGCAGGAGGCTGTCGCCGAAGTGATCGAGCGCGGGGAGCGCGTACTGATCGAGCCATCCGAACACCGTCGCCGGCTTCCGGTCGGGGAGAGCTAGGTACTCTTCCGCGTACGGTTTGAACTCGGCCTGGTACCAGTCGAACGGCAGGTCCGTCTGGCAGATCGGGATCTCGGGAAGAAGTAGGATCCCCGAGGAAGCGATCGCTGGAGACGTGCGGGAAACGCTCATCCCGTCCAGGATACACAGGTGCAACCTCGGCTGGGAACCCGGTGGTCGACTTCGAGGTTCGTTCGTGTCGATGAAGTCCTCGCAGGCTGCGAGTCGGGAGCTCGCACATGAGGCAGATCGAGAAGGGTTTCGCGGCGCTCGGCGCGCTTGCGATCGCTGTGGCGTTCGCGGCGTGCCGCAGCGACTGGGATGTGAAACGCGACGCGGGCCTCCCGAGCGATCGCCCCGGCGCGCGCTCCGTCGACGACCCAGCGCCGGCGCGCGCGCTCGAGATCCTGAAGTCGACGCGCATTCCGCCGGGCTTGTACTTTCGGCCCGCGGCAGAAGTCGGCGAGCGCTCGGCCGCGATCGTCATCCGCGATCAACACGGGCTGACGCTCGATCTCTCTGGCGTCGAGCTGTCGGGCGCTCCGCGCGGCACCGATCCGGATCAAGTGCGAGGTTGGTGCGTCCTCATCGAGCACTCGACGGACATCACCGTGCGCGGTGGAACGATCCGCGGATACAAGGGCGGCGTCGTCTCGTACGACTGCGACAAGCTCGTCATCGACGGCGTGAAGTTCGACGACGGCTACGCGAGCCGATTGCTCAGCACGACGCTCGGCGAGGATCAGTCCGACTGGCTCTACCCGCATGAGAACGATCAGGACGAGTGGATCACGAATTACGGCGGAGCGATCAGCTTGAACGATTGCACGAACGCGATCGTGCGCGGTTGTCGAGGCCGGCACGCGCAGAACGGCATCCTGCTCACGCGGTCCAATCGCACGTCGATCTACGACAACGACTTCTCGTTCCTCTCGGGTTGGGGCCTGGCGATGTACCGCTCGTCGGAGAACGTCGTCAGCCGCAACTGCTTCGACTACTGCGTGCGCGGCTACAGCCACGAGGTGTATTGGCGCGGGCAGGATTCGGCCGGGATCCTGATGTTCGAGCGCTGCTCCGACAATCTGTTCGCGTTCAACAGCGCGACGCACGGTGGTGACGGACTCTTTCTGTTCGGCGGGAACGACCTCGTGCTCGGTCGTGCACAAGAGCGCGGCGAGAGCGATGCCGGCGGCTGCGATCGAAATGTCTGGTACCGGAACGATTTCTCGTATGCCGTCGCGAACGCGATCGAGGCCACGTTCTCGGCCGACAACTGGGCGATCGGGAACGATCTGTCGGGGAGCCATCAACACGGCGTGTGGGGCGGCTACTCGAGCCGCATGGTGATCGTCGGAAATCGCATCGGCGACACGCTAGGCGGCGGCGTGTCGATCGAGCACGGACAGGAGTGCGTGATCGCGCGCAATCGCATCCTCGCGAACGACATCGGCGTCGAGTTGTGGTGGGACGAGGATCCGGAGCTCGTCGGCGGGCCGTTTGGACGCGCGAAGGATACGGCCTCGCGAGACCATTGGATCGTCGACAACTACTTCGCTGACAACGGCCGCGATCTCGTTCTCAAGCAGACGACCGGATTGACGTTCGCGGACAACAACTACTTCACGGGCAGCGCGCCGATCCGCGGCGAGGGCATCACGGCGCAGGGTGCCCTCGAGCGCGGGCTCGAGCCGCGCGACTTGATGAAGGGTGTCGACGGCTCGCTCCCGAGCGGCGTCGCGGAGGACGTGAGCGTCGCGCCGTCCGCCGAGGCGCTGCCGGCCACGCTGCGCGACGTGCTCGACTACGAGTGTCCGCCGGTTCCCGGCAAGCTCGTGACGAACGCGAAAGACCGCGGGCTGCGCCTAGGACTCGACACGATCGTGATGGGGGAATGGAGTCCGTGGGACTACGCGAGCGGCGAGCCGCGGCCGACGCAGCGCGAACCGGGTGGGCTCTTCGCAGGCGCTCGGTGGAGCGTGACGTGGTTCTCGTGGCGCGACGGCGTCGATCCTCGCAAGGACGCCGATGCATGGCGCGCGCTCGCCGCGGAGCCGCTCGCACAGGCCGTCGTCGAAGTGTGGGTCAATCCCTGGTCGAGCGACGCGATCAAGCGACAAGTCGGCAACGATCGATTCGGACTGCTCGCGTCGACCGATCTCGCGACTGGTGACGCTGGCCGCCACCGCCTGCACGTCGTGTCGGACGACGGCGTGCGCGTGAAGGTCGACGGCAAGACGGTGCTCGAGAACTGGACGTGGCACGCGCCGACGCGCGACGAGGCCGAGTTCGATCTCACGAGCGGGCCGCATCGCATCGAAGTCGAGTACTTCCAGATCGACGGCGCCGCCGCGTTGTCGATCGAGCTCGAGCGCATCGACGCGCCGTAGGCCGTCGTCGCGCTTCCGTGCGCGCCGCCGTCCATCACTTGAGCGGAAGGGTCACTTGAGTCCGGCGTCCCGGCTCGATCTTGAACAGCGTCGGCTCTCGGCTCGCTGCGCTCCCGACTTCGCCGTCCTCGTCGAGCCACGCGCTGATTCTCCAGGCCCTCCATTCGCCCGCAGCGAGCGCGTCCCAGCGAATCGTTTCACCGAAGCGGACATCGCGCACGAGCCACGCACTCGGTTCTGCATCCGGCAGCAACACCACAAGGCCGCTGCTCCGCGTGCCCGCGACTTGAAGCTCGAGTTCGCCGGCTGGCGCGAGCCGGACCTCGACGTCCGGCGCAGCGTCGGAGCTGCGCGCCACGCGCGTCCAGCCCGCACCGCCGCGCGCGTGGCTCGCCGACACGACGAACTCCCCGCCGTCGCGCGGCATCCACACCTCGAAGCCTCCGTTCGAATCGGTCGTGAAGCACGGCGTCCTGCGGCCTTCGTCGTCTCGGAAGGCGCGTGCCGCGGGAAGAGAATCGACGAAGCCAGGATCGAGCGGAGTGCGGTACCCGATGGTCGCGAACCAGACGATGGCGTCCGGTTGTCCGCGTCCGCGCGAGTCGAGCACGCGTCCGCGCAGATGCGCGCCCGCCAGATCGACGTCGAACCTGGTCTGTGGCGATTCGACGACGACTTCGAATCCGATGGGGGCGAGCGATCGATCGACGCTCACGTCGATTGCAACCGGCCCGAGCTCGACGTTCTCGAAGCGATACGCGCCCGTCGCATCGCTCCGCGTGCTGCCCACGATCCCGCCGTCGACTCGCCGCCCACGCTTCCACTCGCTCGCGTCGAGCACGCGGAGCGTGAGCTCCGCTCCGACGACGGTGTGCGCGCCGTCGAGCACACGCCCCACGAGATCGCCCACGCCCGGACCCGTGATCCAGACATCCAGCTCTCCGTCCCATCCGACATTCGCTTCTGTCGAAGCCTCCGGGCTTCGCTTGCGGAGCTGGACGCAGCCGAACTTCGTCACGCCAGGTGGCAAGTGTTCGAACACCGCGATGCCGGCGGCGTCCGACACGGCTCGCGAGTGCGCCAGGTCGCTCGTCGCCGCGACGCTCGCTCCAGGCACCGGCGCTCCCTCGCGATCGTCGACGTGCACACGCACGCGCGATCCCGCGGCGAGTCGAACTTCGCAACGTCTGTCGCGAGAGCTCCAACCGACGTCGCCGAATCCGATGCACTGCGCCGCAAACCCATCGGCGTCGACGCACACGTAGGAACCGCTCTCGGCGTAGCTCGTGACGCGCGCGAGGCCCTTGCGATCCGTCGTCCCCGCGGGCCATCCCAATCGCCGACTGCGCTCGGGCACCTCGTCGGCCGCGCGCACTCGCGCACCCTCGATCGTCGTGCCCGTCGCTTCGTCCGTCACGACGACTTCGAGCGTGTGCAGCGGCTCGAGCGCAATCGCACCGAGCACCACGTCGCTTTCCGGTTCGGCGTACAGATCCACCGTGGAGATCGCGTGACCGAGCGCGGAAACCGTGAGCTGTTGTGGCGGTGATCCGGGAAAGCGCACGTTCGTCAATCGAAACGCACCGCCGGCGTGGTGTCGCAGCGCGACTCCGCTCTCGTCGACGAGCGTCTTTGGCGCAGCTCCGGCGATCCAAACGTCGAAGTCCTCGACCGGCGCATACGTGCCCTGACTGCGCGCTTCGAAGGACACGACGCCGCCGTGCGTGAGTGCCAAGTCGATTTCGCGCAGACCGGCCTCGACGCGCGCGGTGAGGTACGTGCACGCGAGCTCGTCGCCGCGCGGCGCCAGCGGACCGACGCGCAAGATGTGAGCGCGCGCCGGATCGAGTCCGGACAGACGGAATCGACCATCCGAAGCGACGCGCGCGGAGCGTTGATCCGCGTTGGCACCCAGGCGCGTCGAATCGGCGGAGAGCTCGCCCTCGCGCAGTTCGACGGGATCGCGCCACGTGCGCTCCGGTGCGGCGATCACGCACAGCGTGGCGAGCTCCTCGGGCGCTGGACCGAACACGTTGCCCACGAGCGCGGTCGCGCTCGGCAGAGTGAATACGATCGGCGCGGGCGCTCGCGCTGCGGCCTCGGTCGCTCCATCGATGCGCTGCGCGAGATACTCGGGATGCGTCGCGAGAAGGCTCCAGGTTCCGTAGGCGAGAGGCGTCGTGCGAAAGTGGCCGTTCGCCGCCGTGATGGCGAGAGGCGCCGCGATCGCGGGACCGGGCTGAGGCGCGTCCGGTAACAGAGGATCGACGCGGTCGATGCGAGCTCCGGCGATCGCGCGTCCTTCGCTGTCGAAGACCTCGCCTTCAAGAACGAGCGGAAAGTCCAGCGCGAGATCGCCGAGGTCGAGCGTGGCGCGGGCCTCGAGCACGAGGTCGTCGAGATCGCGTGGAGCGAGAGTCGCCGAATGGATCGCGAGTCGAATCGGTCCTGATGGAAGGCCGCGGAGCTCGAAGCGTCCGTCGTCGTCGGTGACGACTTGACGCACACGCATCGTTTCGTCGTCGCGATCGAGATCCGCGTCACGGCGACCAGCGCGCAGGCGTTCTCGAGTCCCATCGCGATCGATCGCGATCGCATCGAGCGGCCACGAACGGCCCGGCTTCAGACCGACATCCGGCGCGGTCACGCGCGGCGCGGACAGCACACGACAGCCGGCCTGCTTCGCTCCGTTCCTGTCGACGACGCGACCTTTCACGACGGTCGGCTCGTCGGGCGCGAGCGCGTGCGACGCGTGAATCGGCTCCGCCTCCACCGCGAGCTCGCGCGGCGCGGTATCGGGCGCGGGAGGTCCGGCGTCCGAGTCTCGACCGTCGGCGACCGTGGCGGGTAGCGCGTCGAGAGACAGCGACTCGGAAGCCGCCGAGTTCGCCGCGCCCTCTGACTTCGTCGCTGGAGTCCCACCGTTCGCAGGAGGACGGACGTCGCGCGCGATCCACCAAGCGATCGCTCCCAGAGCGACGAGCGACGAAATCACGATCCCTACGCGGCGCATGACGAGGTTCGAGTATCGAGATTGCGGGGGCGGTCGGCTAGGCGAGATCGATTCCGCGTCCAGGCGTTTCGCGCGAAGTCGAGGTTGCACGGACCGCCGGGCGGCAGTCGCACCGATCGACGCTCGGGCCGCGGGATTCGTCCAGCGAGGTCTGCAATCTGCGCGTCGCGAGCTCGCTCACGTCCGAAACAGCGTCCACGCCCCGATCGCGAGGAAGCCGATGCCCGCCGCGATGCGCAGCGTGTTCGGCGGAATGTGACGTCCCACGAACGCCCCGACGAACACGCCGATCGCCGTGGCGACGATGAGCGCGAGCGACGCCGCGCCGAACACCAGCCACTTCGAGCGCTGCTCGTCGGTCGCGAAGAGCAGCGTCGCGAGCTGCGTCTTGTCGCCGATCTCGGCGAGGAGAACGCTCGCGAACACCGTCAGGAAGAACTTCCCATCCATCTGCTTCATGCCTTTCGCTTGCCTGCACGAGCTAACGCCGGCCGCTGGCGTCGCCGCCGAACTCGCGGCGGTTCGCCGACTGATCGCGACCGACGCGGCCGAGCGAGATCTCGGCACGCGCGAAGCTCTCGGGAGTGACCGGCGCTCCGGCGTGACCGCGCAGCATCGCGAGCTGGCCGACGTGCGTGAACGCATCGGCGATCGGACCCTGCACGAGTTGCGACGCCGGGCGAGCGAGAGCATCGGACTTCGCGAGGCGCTGGTCGAGGCGCGTGAGCGCCGAGAAGAAGCGCGCGAGATCGGCGTCCCAATCACCGGCGCTCGCAGCCGTCCACTTCCCGTCGCCGTCCGCGAGCGCTTCGGCCCACTCGATCAGATCGCCGAGGTGACCCAAGATCTCGAGCGGTGTGCGCGTCGCCGGACCGATGCGATGAGCGCCGAAATCGGCGGGAGCGTCGCGCAGGACCTTCTCTGTTCGGTACGCGAGCGTCGCCAGAGTGTGTCGCAGCAGCGCTCGGTCGCCGTCGAACGACGCTTTGTACGCGTGCGAAATCTGCCCGAGGTGGTACGCGCAGTGCTGGATCACGCCGTCGACGAGGAAGCGCAGGTTGTAGTCGCGGCCCGGCGTCGGCTTCTCCAAGTCGGCGTCCGTCATCCCGTCGATCGTCCGTCGCAACGCGACGTAGGCCTCGCGCAGTCGCTGCTGCGCGGCATCCCACGACTTGGCCGAGAAGTCAGCGATCGGCGGGAACGTCTCGAACTCGGCGTTCGCCTCCGCGATCTCGCCGCGGATGCGACGATCGGCGATCTCGAGCCACACCGTGACATGTCCGACGATCTCCCACGTCGAGTGCGTACCCGGATTGCGCAGCGCCGCCGTCGCCGCGTCGATGCGCTCGAGCATCCCGAACACCGAGACATCGATCCACGCGCCACCTTCAAAGACGCGCCGCAGTTGATCGGAGATGTGCGAGCTCATCGCGCCGAGGATAGCGGCGGGCGCGCGGCATGGGCAGTGAGCGAGCTCGCGCGCGGCGCGGCGTCATCTCTGACGCCGGCCTCGCACACGTCGCCACATGAATCGTGTCCGTTCAGGGGCTGGACACGTTCACTCGCGTCACGGCGTCCAAACGATCGCCAGTCCGTT
>JANLUN010000309.1:0-3170 GCA_031363505.1 Planctomycetota bacterium
TCGGCCGACTCGCGCGCCGCCGCGCCCGTGGAGGACGATCTTGAGTCGGGCGAGCCGCGGCCCGTCGCGCACACCGGTCCCGCGAGCGTCATCAAGGGCATCGTGATCGACGAGGACACGCGCGAGCCGCTGCCCGAGTTCGTGCTCAAGCTTCAAGACGAAGCCGGCGTACGCATCGATGTGACGACCGATGCGGAGGGGCGCTTCGTCACGCCGGTCGCGCTGGCGCACGGCACGATCCGAATCCGACCGATCGATCATCCGCAGCGACGTTCGCTTCCGGTGCCGGTCGTGCTCGCCCATCCCGTGCCGGAGGGTCAAGAATTCGAAGTGACGACCCGCAGCGGACCGACGTATCGACTCGCGATCGAGCCGGCGTCCGTGCTCGCCAGTGCGCTCGAAGCGCGCCTGCGCGTCTCCGGCAAGAACGTGCGCGGCAGTCAGGACTACGACCCCGTGCGCGACGGAACTCCGCCGTGGGTGCGCCTGCCGCCGCTGTCCGGCGACGTCGCCGAAGCACGCGGGCTCGAACTGCGCGATCGCGACGGGCTCTGGAGCGGCCGCGCGGAAGTCAGCCGCGTCCGCGGCATCACGCGCGAGATCGTGCGCGTCGTCCTCGAGCCGCGCGCGAGGTTCGCGGGCCGTGTCGTGGATCCGCGCGGACAGCCGATCCAGAACGCGAGCGTCTCGATGAAGATGATCGCGGGCGAGAGCATCGGACAAGAGCGCTCCGTCGTGACCGAAGCCGATGGTTCTTGGCGTTTCGATCACTTGCTGGGCGGAACGGCGCAGGTGTCCGCCACCGCGTTTCGCTTCGAGCCGCAGAAGGATCTGCGCGTCGTGCTCGTCCCGCGTGACGCGATCGAGCAGACGATCACGCTCGTTCCACTGCCGCCGGCCGGGAGGATTCGCGGGCGCATCACGAGCGAATCAGGGCGTTACGACGTGGAGGCGGAGGCCGTACTCACTTCGATCGACAAGACCGAAGCGACGCAGCCGCAACGCGCGGAGATCGTGTGGAGCGATTCCGGCAACCACCGCGTCGGCACGTTCGAGTTCGCCGACTTGCCCGCCGGCAAGTACCGCGTCGCGGGGCGCACCCTCGGCAGCTGGTACGAGCTCGCGCCGGAGTGGAAGCCGAATGCGCTCTTCGCGTCGCCTCCCGACGAATCGCTCAGCTACTTGATCCTCGACAACACCGCGCGCGCCGACCTCGTGCTACGCGTGAAGGACGTCGACAGCGGGGAGGACGTCAAGGGGATGCGCGGCTGGTTCGCGATCGGAAAGAAGGACGGCCGCGCGCGTGACATCGACTCGGGCGAGGCCGCGATCAGCGGCTTCCCATACGACCAAACGTTGCGATGGCGCGTCGACAAGGCGGGCTATCAACCAGCGATCGGCGATGCGGCGAGCTTCGGCGTCGAGACGCGCTTCGAAGGACACGTGCAGCGCATCGCCGAGGTCGCGCTGGTCCGCGGCTGGGGCGAGTACTTCCGCGTGTCCGACGCCGACGGCAAGAAGTCGCTTGCGGGCGCGCGCATCCTGCTCGACGGCCGCGACGCCGGGATGACGGACGAGAACGGATTCGTGCTCGTGCGCGCGAACGCTCCACCGAAGGAGGTTCGTGTCGAGTATCAAGACTGGACCGTACGCGGCAAGGTGGATCTCTCGCCAGCGACGCGCCGGAAGCAGCAGTACTTCAGCGCGATCACGATGACGCCGCCGCGCAAGAGGCGCTGACGCGGCGCAGTGCGACCACTCGACAAGCCGCAACGCAACGCCAGAAATTGACCGCCTTATGGAAGCCCCTTCGACCTCACCTGCCTGGCAGCGCTTCGACTCGATCCACATCACCGAAGCGGCGGAACGCGTTCGCGGCGTCGTCCGCCGCACGCAGCTCGAGCCGATCGCATTCGACGACGCGCGCATCGAGCTGCGCGCGAAGCTCGAGAACCGGCAAGAGATCGGTGCGTTCAAAGCGCGCGGAGCGTGGAACCAAGTGTCGCAGCTCAGCGCGGCGCAAAAGCGCGCGGGCGTGGTGTGCACGAGCTCCGGCAATCACGGCAAGGCGCTCGCGTGGGCCGCAGAGCGCGCGGGCGTCGCGGCGACGATCGTGATGCCGAAGAACGCGTACGCGAACAAGGTGCAGGCATGTCGCGACTTCGGCGCGGAGGTCGTGCTGTGCGACACGCGTGACCTCGCGGAAACAGAGTGCGCGGCGCGCGTCGCGCGCGGAGCAACGCTCGTTCATCCGTACGACGCGGAACGCACGATCGAGGGCGCCGGCACCGTCGGGCTTGAGATCGCGGAAGACTGGCCCGAGGTCGACGTCGTGATCGTGCCCGTCGGCGGCGGCGGACTCGTCAGCGGCGTCGCGCTCGCCATTCGACAAAGGCTCGGCGCGCGGCCGAAGGTGTTCGGCGCGGAGCCACGCGGCGCGCCGTCGCTGTCCAAAGGGCTCGCGGCCAAACGTCCGGTGATGCTCGACGGCATCACGAGCAAGGTGCAGGGCCTGACGCCGCCGTACTCCGGCCAGATCAACATCGACGTGTGCAGCGCCGCGCTCGACGGCGTCGTCCTGCTCGATGACGCGGAGATCTTCGCGGGTCAGCGCTTCCTCGTCGCGCTGGGGGAGACCGTCGAGCCCGCGGGCGCGGCGGCGATGGCGCTCGTGCTCGCGAAGAAGCTGCCGGCGGAGCTCCTCGCGAATCGCGATGCGAAGCGCCGGCTCAAGGTCGCGGTCGTCGTGTCGGGCGGCAATCCCGATCCCGAACAGATCGAGACGCTGCGCCGGGAGATCGCGGCCGAACGCAGCCGGACAAGCTCGTGAAGCGCGTCGTCCTCGTGCGGCCGTCCGGCCCGCGCAACGTCGGCATGATCGCGCGCATCGCGGCGAACTTCGGTCCGTGCGAGATCGCGCTCGTGGCGCCGGAACGCCCGTCGCTCCTCGTCCATCCGGAGTTCGAGCAGATGTCGCACGGCGTCGCGAACGTGCGTGAGCGCTGCGTCGTGTTCGCGACGCTGCCGGACGCGCTCGCGGAGTGCACATCGTCGATCGGTTTCACCGCGCGCGTCCACGGACGGCGTACACGGGTCGACTGGCGCGCGGTGCAAGAAGAGGTCAGCACGCGCACGAACGACAAGGCGCAACGGATCGCGCTCGTGTTCGG
>JANLUN010000352.1:0-7188 GCA_031363505.1 Planctomycetota bacterium
CGCCGTGCAGCAATCGCCGCGTCGTACGCGCCGCGGCGTGGCCGAGACCGGTCACGCCGCGGCGGCGCGGCGATCGAAGAGACCTACTTCTCGGATGCTGCGGCGCGCAGGAGCGTCACCGCCGTGTAGATGACGACGACCGCGATCAGCCACTTCACCCAGTAGAGCGGCAAGCTCTCGACGATATACGCCGCGACGAGCACGGCCGGCACGCCGGCAAGCGTGAGTCCGAGAGCCGCGCGCGGTGAATAGCTCTGACGCATAACGAACGGCACGCTCGCGAGCGGCATGAGGAACGCGCACGAGCCCATCATGATCGGAAAGCCGGTCGAAGGATTGAGGCCGAGCATCGACACGAGCACGAGACACGGCGCGTAGAGTCCGACGCCGATCGTCATCAGCGCGCCGAGCACGAAGTTGCCGAAAACGCCGAGCGCGAGCATCTGGCCGGAGAGACCGAGCGCTTCTCCGCCCTTCGGATCGCCGAATTGCCGGTACACGAGCACTCCGCACAGCACGAGCAATGCGAGGCCGAGGCCGAGTTGCACGTTGCGGCGCGGCCAGCGTGAAACGATCGGTGCGCCGACGAGCGAACCGAGCACCGCCGCGACGATCATCGTGACGAGCGTCGTGATCTCGACCTCGATGACCTGAATGTAGATGTACGCCTGCGCGATCGTCGGCAGCGTGTGTCCGACGTTCAGCGTCCCCGGCAGCAAGCGATCGTCGATCGTGCGGCGCGCGCGATAGAGCGCGGTCGTCGTCGCGAACGAGCCGATGCCGAGCGTGTCGAAGAAGTCGGTGACGAGGCCGACGAAGAGCTCGTAGACGTTCGGAAGGATTCGCTCCGACGTCGATCGCCGGAGGGCGATGAGCGACGACGTCCAGAAGACGACGAACGCGACGCCAACGACTCCGAGGACGATGAGGAGCGTCGTCTTGGCATCGTGCATGCGTCGTGTGCCGGGGAGGGCGTGGGGAGACTAGCGGTGGCTGGAACCCGCTGCAACGACCGGCTATCGACGGTCACTGCTGTCCCCCGCTGCTGGCCTGAGTGCGCAGGCCTGCCATCTCGACTACTCTCTCGGCACGTTTCCTGAAACCGATGCGGGGGGAACGCGGTCCCTCCGCCATGAGCAGCGAGCTTATTCGTATGAGTCCGTCTGAAGCTGCGAGGATCGCCCTCAAACTCTTTGAAGAAGTTCAAGTCGGACGTCACGTGGAGGGCGTCCTCGTCGAGGCGATCGAAGTTCCGAAGCCGAGGCGTAAGGAGTGGCAAGTCACGATCGGCTACTCGCCGTTTCGGGAGTTGCTCGGCGTGCCGGTTGCCGGACCGCGGCTCAGGTCCGTCATTCGTCTTGCGGAAGATGGGACCTTCATCGGGATGCATGCCCATGAGCGCGACGATTCCTGAGCTGGATGCATCACACATCGCGTATCACGTCCGACGTGGAGTTCTTCTCGACTCGAATCTCTTGGTCGTCGTCTTCGTCGGGCTCTGGAAGCCTTCGTTCGTCGGACGAAAGGTGACCGGTGGGGAGTACTGCGAACGTGACTTCGACTTCTTGACGAGCCTGCTGGATCGGGCGCGGCCGTGGATTCTGACACCGCACCTGCTGACTGAAGCCGACAACCTTCTCGACAGGATTGGTGATCCTGGACGCATGGAGTGTCGAAGGTTGGTGGCGAGGACTCTTGCGAAGGTGAAGGAATCTGCGCCACTAGCGATCAAGGTCGTGGATGAGACGGCCTACCCACGTCTGGGCGTGGCCGATGCGGCGATCGTGCGCGTTGCGAGGAAGCACAGTTGCCTCGTTCTCACGAGCGACGCGAAGCTCCACGACGAGCTGTTGCGGCGTCACCATGCGACGCTCTACTACCCATTCCTGCGACGGTTCCTGCGCACCGCGAATCAACCCGAAACAGGCGGCCCGACCGACTACTTCGGTCGAGGTCGCTGAAACCCAACGCAATACCGCTTCCACGCTCTCTCGATCTCGTCGAGATCGATCCCCGCGAACGCGGCGTCGAACGCCTTCATCCGCGCGGCGCGGCCGGCCTGCCAGAGCGCGACGCGATCGGCGGCCTTGGCCGCGGGAAGGCTCGACTTCTCCTCGACGAACGCGCGCTTCAGCGTGTCGAAGTACGTCGGCAGGACCCTGGCCCACGCACGGTTCGACTGCACTTCCGGAGCGAGCCGAAGGAAGTACACCATCGACCAGCTCTGTGCATAGGCGAGCGACGCGTCTTGCAGGAACGCGCGCTCCTCCATGCGCAGGATCTCGCTCCACGGCACCGTCTTTCCCGTTGCGAGCGCGGCCTGAATCCCCTTGAGTCGCCGCGCGTTCACTTCGATCGAACGCACCTCGCCGTGCACGATCGCTCCGCCGAAGAAATCGCCGTGGCCTTCGTTGAACCACGGATGCGGCGCGAGCTCTCCCGCCGAGTAGTGGATGAACTGGTGGAACGCCTCGTGGTAGAGCACCTCGAACGTTTCCGAGTCGTCCGAGATCGCGTTCTTGCGCGCCTTCGCGGCGTCGTAGAGGACGAGCTCACCGGCGGCGGCGTGCCAGTAGCCGAGCGAATCCGCGTCGCCGCCGTACGCCAGGTACTCGTCGCGATCGCGACACACGCGCACCGTTGAAACGGCTTGGATCGGTGCGACGGGCGGAAAGTACTTGTCGTATTGGGTGCGCAAGAACTCGATGTCGAGGCACATCTTGCGGATCAGCGGCTGGTCCTTCGTGCTGTACACGACGATGTAGTTCTCTGTGTCCTCGGCGCGCCACCCGCGCACGAGCCGCTTGCGGACATCGATGCGAAAGGGCGTATCGCGCAGCGTCGACTTCGCATACAGCGCCGCGAGCTCGGGCTCGCCCGTCGCGACGGGATCGTAGAGGCGCATCCGTTCGGCGCACGTGCGCCACAGCGCGACCTGTTCCTTGAGCTCGTGATCTCCGCACGTGCCGATGAGCGCGATCGTCCGACGTTCGTTCGAGTACGCGTAGAACCAGCCGACCATCGGTCGCATCTCGGCGTCGCCCGGGATCAACAAGGCTTCGCGCGCCTCGAACGCGCCCTGCGCCTTGCCCTGAACTCCCTGGCCGATCGTCCAGCCGGGAAGGCGCGAGGCCACGTAGCGCTCGATGGACGCCGGGGACGCCGGGGACGCCGGGGCTGCCGGAGGCGTCGGCGCAGGAGGCGCGTCGATCCAGACGACGTCGATCGTCGGGCGCACGGCTTTGACGGTCCGGGGCCGCAGCTTCTCGGCATAGGAAAGAACCACCCACGTCTCGTCGGGCGGTACCGGGAGCGGCTCGTAGCTGAGCGGAACCTGGAAAGCGAGTCCCAGATCGTCGTGCTTTTCGGTCGTGAAGCCGGTCTGCGCTGCCGCGGACACGGTCATGAGCGCGAGAAGGAATAGCGCGCAGCCACTCCGCAAGACCGCGCCCGCCATGGTCCGGTTTCTAGCCCGCCACGTTGCGGCGCGCAATCGAGCGGGCCCGCGGATGCCAATCACAGAAGCTCGGCCACCCCGCTGGTCGATGGTAGCCAGAGCCCCGGCGAGCAACCGCCGACTCCAGCCCCAGAACCCGCGCACGCCTATGCTTTTCCGAAACAAGCCCAAGACAACGGCACGCGGCGAACGCCGCCGGCAATACCGCATCCCGCAGTCGAAGAAACATCCGTTGTCGGCAACTTTGAAGCGCGACAACGAGACGCTCCAAGCCGAGTTCCTCGACGTCAGCGTCCACGGCGTGGGTCTCAGAGTCACGGCCGAACGCGGAGGCAAGCTCACGCTCGGCGACGTGCTCGAGCTCACCGTGATGAGCCTCTCCCACGGCAAGGTGACGACTCCCGGGAAACTCGTTCACATGGAGTCCGACGGGAAGAGCGCCCGCTTGGGATTTGAGTTCGTCAACATCGGCGACCTGTACAGCCAGCTCGATGCGTTCTACGCGCGCATCTTCAACCGCCGGCGCGCGGTGCGCGTGCGGCCGGAGCTCGACCGCAAGATGACCGTGCTGATGCGCTGGTCGGGCAAGGAATTGAAGGCCCACGTGACGAACGTCTCGGAGACGGGCATCGGCATCGCGGTGCCGGTGGCGAACGCCAAGGATCTCGAGAACGTCGAGAAGGTCGCGATCCAGTTCAAGCTCCCCGGCACGGGCGAACCGCTCCACGGGGCCGCGTTCGTGCGCAACAAGGCCACCGTTGCGGGCCAAGTCATCTGCGGCCTGATGTTCGACTTCGATCAGGAGAGCAGCCTCGCCCTGCGGCGCAGCGAGATCGGCGTGTACGTCGAGAAGCGCGCGGAGGAGATTGCCAAGTGGGAATCGTCCTGGGGCGAGCCGGTGAAATCGAAGTCGGGCGATTCTCGCTAGCGCGCGCTGACGATCACGACGGCCCGGCTTCCGCGTGGATGCGAGCGCGTTGCTCCGTAGAAATGGACGCAGCGCTCAGTGAGCGCTGCGCCAAAGACCGTCAGTGCGTACGCGGACCGTTCCGCGCTCGACGCTCAGCTCTGCTTCTTGCGGAACTGATCGAACGGATTCGTGTAGCCCGCACCGCCAGCCGGTTTCGCAGCCGGCGCACTCGGAGCCGGCGTCGCAGCGGCCGGACGCGCGGGAGCCGCCGCGGGCGCGGGAGTTCCCTGTTGCTGCTTCGGAAGCGGCGCGCCCGACGGGTTCATCTGGATGCGCGGTCCCGTTTGCGCGGGTTGTGTCTGTGCGGCCGCTGCGTGATGAGCCGGCATGGACGGCGCGCCGCCTTCCGTGTTCTCGCCGCGCAGCCCGTCGACCTTCTTCCCGACCGACGCGATCTTCTGGAGCATGTCGTCCTTCGCGACCGACTTGAGGTAGGCCTCGTTGGGATCGACCGCGCCGCTCTTCACGAGATCGAGCAGCGAGTCATTGAGCAGGCGCATGCCCTGCTTCACCCCCATCTGCATCGCGGACTGGAGCTGGTGCGTCTTGCCGTCGCGGATGTTCGCGGAGATGCCCGTCGTCGAGATCATGATCTCGAGCGCAGCGACGCGGCCCTTCGGCTGCTTCTTGCACAGCGTCTGAGCGACGACGCCCTTGAGCGAGCTGGAGAGCATCGTGCGGATCTGCGCCTGACGATCGGCGGGGAACTGATCGATGATGCGATCGACGGTCGACGACGCGGTCGTCGTGTGCAGCGTGCCGAACACGAGGTGGCCCGTTTCAGCGGTCTCGATCGCGATCTCGATCGTCTCGAGGTCGCGCATTTCGCCGACGAGCACGATGTCCGGGTCTTCGCGAAGCGCCGCGCGCAAGGCACGCTTGAAGCTCTGCGTATCGCGGTGGACTTGGCGTTGATTGATGAGGCACTTCTTGTCGCGGTGCACGAACTCGATCGGGTCTTCGATCGTGATGATGTGGTCGGCGCGGTGTTGGTTGATGTGGTCGACCATCGCGGCCAGCGTCGTCGATTTGCCGCTGCCCGTCGGACCCGTCACAAGAACGAGGCCCTTCGACAGGTAGCACAGGTCCATCACGGCCTTGGGCAGCTGGAGGTCCTCGGCGGAGAGGATCTTCGACGGGATGAGACGGAACACCGCTCCGATGCCCTTGCTGTCGGTGAACAGGTTGGCGCGGAAGCGGCCTTGTCCTTCGAGCTCGTACGCGAAGTCCGTGTCGTTGTCCGACTCGTACTCCTCGCGATTCATCGCCGGCGTGATCTCGTAGAGGATCTGGCGCATCTGGTCCTTCCCGATCTTCTGCGCGCCTTCGACGGGGATGATGTCCCCGTGCAGCCGGAACTTCGGCTCTTGGCCGGCGGTCATGTGGAGGTCGGAAGCGCCGCACGCGACCATCTTCTTGAACAGCTCGTCGATCCAGGCCATGGGCGAGATCCTGCGCAGGGAAAGGGGTTGGGCCGAGCGGCGAAAGACCGCCGGCGCGACGAGACTGTCGGCCAGGTCGCCTGAATCCTTGAACGCCGAACGGAAGAGAAGCGTGTTCGGTGCCAACCGCGACACGAACCGGCCGCGAACGCGACTCCTTCTCTCCTTCGCGCTGAGCATCGGCGTCCACGGGGTGCGCCGAGCGTGGATCGAGCGCGATCGGCCGCGTTAGAATCGTCGACTTGCACGGCCGACGGCAGGCCGTCCGATAGACGACAGTCCGTGCGCGCGCTCCTGAAGCTCTTCCTGCCGGCACTCGCGGCGTTCGTCGCCCTCGCCGTCACACTCGCTCTGTGCGCGCCCTGGCCCGAGGAGTACGGCTACGCGGCGAAGCTCGAATACTTCGAGCAGCACAAGGACGAGTTCGACGTCGTGTACTTCGGCTCGAGCCGCGTGTTCCGCGGGATCGATCCGCGCATCGTCGACGCCGAGCTCGTGGCGGCTGGCGTCCCCGCTCGCTCGTTCAATTTGGCGATCGGCGGCATGGGCGCGTTCGAGACCGACTACTTGCTGCAGCGCATCGCCGCGATGAAGCCTGCGCGCTTGCGCTGGATCATCTTCGAGGGCTTGGCGTTCGACCCGACGTTCATCCGCACGGAGAACATCCACGCCGCGCGCACCGTGTTCTGGCACACGCCGGCCGAGACGAAGTACGCGCTCCAGGCGACGTCGCGGCTCGACACGTCGTGGTTCGACAAGCTCGGTCTCTGCGTCACGCACCTGCAGCTCTTCCTGTGGAAGTACGCGAACTACGGCAGCGGACAGAGCTTCGTCGCGGCGATCACGGGCGAGAGTCGTGACCCGTATGGACGCGCGATGACGCCGGAGCAACTGGCGGACGGGCGTGGGTACCAAGCACTCGAGATCCTGTCGGACCAGAGCGACGCGGCTCTGCGAGCGAATCTGCTCGCGAATCGGACAGCGATCGAGGCGCAGATCGCGCAGATGACCGCGAATCGCTCGCAGCGGCCGGATCTGTCGGACTATCACCTCGACGCGCTGCACCACCAATACCGCGCGGCCGAATCGATGGATGCGCGCCTCGTGTACCTCTTGTTCGCGGCCGTGCAGGCGCCGCCGGAGGTCCTCGCGCTGCACGAGCGCGGCGACATCCCGCTGCTCTTCGATTTCTACCAGCCCGAGCGGTACCCGAAGCTGTTCGACCTCGAGCTGTACTTCGACGCCGGACACTTGAACCGCGAGGGCGCCGTCGAGTTCAGCCGAGTGCTCGCCGCAGAGCTCGCCGAACAGATGAAGCG
>JANLUN010000565.1:0-6891 GCA_031363505.1 Planctomycetota bacterium
GCAACGAGTTCCTGGACGGCGCGCCGATGACGCGCCTGCAGGTCGCGAAGCGCGAGCTCAAGAAGTGCATCGAGGCTCTGGAGCCGGGCGCCTTCTTCAACATCGTCACGTTCAGCAGCGGCGTGGAGCGCTGGATGGAGGGCGCGCTGGCGGCGGCCAACACGGAGAACCGCGAGAAGGCGCTCACGTACGTCACCGACCTGCTCACCGGCGGCGGGACGAACCTCTACGACGCCGTGCGGAACGCGTTCGAGGACCAGGACGTCGACACGATCTACGTCATGTCGGACGGCGAACCGACCGACGGCGGCGAGACCGAGCCGTTCGTCATCCGCGAGCACGTCGCGCAGTGGAACGAGCATCGCCAGATCGAGATCAACACGATCGCGATCGGCGGACAGTTTCAGATTCTCGAGTGGCTGGCCGAAGACTCTGGTGGGACACACGTCAAGTTCGAGTGATCCCATTCCACACGACATCATGAGACTGCGCCCGGGCCGGCCGACGTAGGCCGAATCCGGGCGCGGTTTTGTCTTGGCCTGGCCGCTCGGCCCCGATCCAATCGAGCGCGTCTTGAGACCGATCCTGCGCGTTCTCGTCTCGCTGCTCGTCGCCGGGATCCTCCTCGCCTTCCTGGCGTTCTTCGGCGAGGTGCGCGGTGAGGACGTAGCGAACGCTTGGGCGTCGCTGTCGCTGCGTGCGTATTGCACGGCGCTCGGCTTCCACCTGCTGCTGTATCTGCTGCGCGCGGTACGTTTCTACATCCTGATCCCGCCAGAGCAGCGCCCCGGGCTCGGCCGCCTCACCGTCGTCAGCGCGGCGCACACGATGGCCGCGACGATCCTGCCGGCGAAGATCGGCGAGGCGACGTTCATCGTCTACCTGCGCGACGTGTGCGGCGTGTCGGCGATGGTCGGAACGGCGTCGCTCGTCGTGTCCCGCTTGCTCGACATGGCGACGCTGGCCCTCGGGATGTCGATCGCGTGTCTCGCGCTCAGCGCGGCGGGTGCCTACCCACACGTCACGTGGTTCCGCTCGGTGGGTTGGCTGCTCGGCGCGTGTTCGCTGGGCCTCTTCGCCGTCAGCGCGCGCGGCGACTGGCTCGCCCGGACCGCGTCGGCGTTCTTGCACCGCGTGGGATTGGATCGACTCGAGCGCGGGCGGCGCATCCTCGCCCGCACGGAGCAAGTCGCGGACGCGTTGCGCCGTGCGGGCGGCGAGCGACGGCTCTACGCCGCGGCGCTCGTGTCGCTGCCGATCTGGTTGTGCGTGTTCCTTTTTTGCGCCGTGCTCGCGCGTGGCCTCGGCTTGCCGGAGAGCGTGACTCTCGCCGAAGCCACGTTCGCATCAAGTCTCGCCATCGCGACGAGTCTGATCCCGATCAGCGCGTTCGCGAGCTTCGGGACGCTCGAAGCCGGCTGGGTGCTCGGATTCGGCGTGCTCGGCATCGATCCGACGCTCGCGGCCGCCACGGCGCTCGGGATGCACCTCGTCCAGCTGGTCAACGTGATCGCGCTTGGACTTCTAGGTCACCTGGGCATGGGTCTCGCCACGCGCACGCACCGGCGCGGATGACCGCACGGGCTCGGGCACTTCGAGCAGCGCCTGGGCGATCGCTTCGCCGATGAGTCCGCAGCCCTTCGGCGTGAAGTGCAGCTCGTCGTAGTAGTTGTCGAACGTCGGCTCGAGGCACGCCTTCATGTCGATCTGCTTCACACCGAGCTCGCGCGCAATCTCAGTGACGCGTCGATCGATCTGGTGCATCAAGTTCCAGACGAGCTCGTGCGAGTAGTACGTGGTCACGTCGCCTTCGTACGGACGTCCCGCGCCGAAGTTCCACAGGAGCTTCGCCTCCTCGGCGGTGAAGCTCTTCTCGAGCCACGGCTGCCGCGCGATGATCACGTGCGGTGCGTGCGCGCGCGCGCGTTGCACCAGTCGCCGCAGATAGCGGTCGAAGTGGTCGAGCAGCGGCTTGGGATCGGGCACCTCGTGCACGATCACCTTTGCGCGCGCGCGCATCGCGCGGGCCTGGCCCAAGCGCTTGCCGGCGCGCTCGCGCACGTCGATCGGCCGCATGAGCCGCCGGCGCCAATGCGATGCGATGCGCCGCAGCGCGAGCGTGTGCGTCGTCCATCCGAACGGTCCCTCAGGGTGCGCGGCGAACACCTGCGAAGCCTTCGGCTCGGAGTCGTCGATCTCGCGCGGGGCGCGTCGCTCGAGCCAGTGCACGAGATCGCTCGCGCCGACCATGAGGACGATCGCATCGAGCCTCGTGTAGCGGTCGAGGAGCCGCGACAACATGTAATCGATGTGCCGGCACGTGACGAGCGAGCGTCCGATGTTGCCGACGTGCACGTGCTCGGCGCCGAGTCGATCCAGGTTCTCCGGGCGATTCAGCACGCGCTGCACGACGTACGGCCAGCTGTTCTCCTGATCGACGAAGTAGCACTCCGCGACGCTGCCGCCCGCGACGAGGACGCGGTACGTGCGGCTGAAATCGTGCGGCGGCGGATCGCCGCGCTCGCCGTCGGAGTTGACCTCGATGTGCGTCTCCGGCTCCAGAGTCGGGAGCGTCTCGCGGTCGAGCTGCATCCGCGTCCGCGCATACGGCTGCCACACGTGGTAACGGCCGTAGCGCGCGAGCCAGGCGCGCGCCGCGAGCTCGATCGCGACGAACGCCGCCGCACCGAGCGCGAGAGCGGCGACGGCGAGGAATACCACGTCGGTCGTGGTCACGGCGTCCTCCGCCCGTTCAATCGTTGGAGCATTCCGCTGGCGTCGAGGTACGGGTCACGCCGGTAGACGAACAGCACCCAGACGAGCGCGAACACACCGACGAGTCCGATGCCCGACGCGACGAGGGGCCAGAAGCCCGCGACACCGACGCTGTGCTTGAGGAAGAACAAGAGGCCTAGCGGTACGAGCGCTCCCAGCGTCGCGCGCACGCTGACGTAACGCAACCACTCGCCGAGCGAGAGGTCGAGCTCGCGACACGCGCGCCAGAGAACGGCGCCCGCGAACAGCACGTTCGGGATCGCGGTACCGATCGCGACGCCGACGATCCCGTGCGTGCGGATGAGGATCAAGCTCAAGGTGACGTTGATAATTCCCATGACGAGCAGCGCGCAGGCCGGCCAAGCCGGCTTGCCGAGCCCCATCAAGATCGGCAGAGCGACCCCGCGTACTGGCAGGTAGAAGACGAAAGAGAGCATCAAGACCTGCAAAACAGGTCCCGAGGTCGCGTAGAACTCCGGTCCGACCCACCAGCTCAAGAATTCGGGGCCGAGCACCATCAAGTAGATCCCGACGCACAGGACCAGCGAGAACGTGATCTTCGACCACTTGAGATAGAGGTGGCGCAGCTCGCCCGGATCGCCCGAGACCTTGAGCTTCGTCGCCATCGGCATGACGACGCCCGCGACCGCGATCACGAGGTTCGTGAGCGGGTCGAAGAACTTGTTGCCCATGTCGAAGTAAGTGACCTGCTCGGGCTCGCCGATGATGAGCGCGTCGGCCCGGAACGCGAGCAACGTGCCGACGTTGAGCAGCATCGCGAAGACGCTGAAGCCGAAGATGCCGGTCGCGAGCTGCCGATCGAAGTGCGCCAGGCCGAAGCGGATCTCGGGATAGCGCTTCTTCAGGACGATGATCGCGACCGTGAACTCCGTGACCGTGCATCCGACCTGCACGAGCGCGAGCATCAGGAGCGAGGCTTGCCAGTTCAGCAGCACGATCGTGAGCACGAAGCGCAGCGCGAGCTCGCCCGCCATGATCGCGTTGCGGCGCACGAAGTCGTGGTGCGCATCGAAGATGCCGTAGGGAAGCCGCATCACGAACCCGAGCGACACCTGCGCCACGACGACGGCGTAGGCGATGCGCGCGTCGGTCAGCGATGCGGCGGAGAATCCGTCACGCGCCGCATTCGCCACGTACTTTCCGTCGAACAGCGGGTAGAGCGCGACGCCCGTGATCAGCGCGATCGCGCCGAGCACCGCGCAGATGCCGAAGCACGTCGAGATCGCCGTGTTCGTGCGCGCCGTGTCCTTCTGGGCGACGGCCTGCGCGATGAACCGCACGGACGCCATCGGAACGCCGAGGATCAACAACGAAAGGAAACCCGTCAGCGAAACGATCGTGACCCACAGGCCGTTGTGATCCTTGCCGAGCGTGTCGATCACGAACGGCGTCAGCCGCATCAGCACGACGATCTGAAGCAGGTTCAGGATCCAGGTGCTGCCGATGCTCTTGAACACGAATGCGGCGTCGAATCAGGGGATGGGGGAGGGAGAGGCTCGCCGAGCCGTCACGGCGCGAGTCGTCGTCCGACCTCGCCGCCTTGCTCTACGATGCAGCGAGCGAGGTCACGATAGCCCTCGGCATCGAGATGGAAGTCGTCTTCCGAAGACTCTTCGGAAAGCGAGCCCCCGCGACTTGTGATCGGAGTTCCGTGGGTGGAAACGAATGCGAACCCGCGCTCACGACACAGGACGTTCAGCGCGACATTGGTTTCTGACAAACGGTCGACCTCGGCGGGTTCCATGTTCCGCTCGGGGAGGATGCCGATCAATGCGATCGGAACTCCGGGTGCGCGTTCCACCAGTCGATCGAGCACCTGTCCGACGCGCTCGGCGACCAGCTGCGCTCGCTGGCCTTCGTCGCGCCAATCCATTGCGCCGGTGTAGACGACGATGCCGTCGATGCGCGCGTGCGGCAGACGGCCGGGCAAGCTCAGCGCGAGATCACGCGCGGACTCCGAGGCGATCCCGCGGTTCACGCACGGCTTTCCAGGAAAGCTCACCTCGAGCGGAAAGCGCTCGATCGTCGACGAGCCGAGGAAGACGATCGAGCCCGGCGCAGCGCGCTCGTTCTCGCGTGCGAACTCGCGCATCCGCTCGGTCGCGTGCCGTACGCGCTCGCGAGCCTCGCGCGCGCTATCCGGCTCGACGAGCCTGCGCAGCCGGTAGCCGCCGGGCAGGAAGTCGTGCCACGCCAGCGCGAGCAGTCCCAGCGCGATCAAGCTGAGCACGGGCAGGGCGCGTGCGATCACGTCGCCTCGGCGCAGCGGTGTGGTCTCGTTCACGCGGTGAGTATCGGCCCGCCGGAGGACACCGGATAGACTGTGGGGCTCCACCTCAGCGCATGTCGACCTCGAACAGCCAAGCCCAGATCGAGCTGCACCGGAAGCTCGCCCCTCGCTACGCCTTCCGGTACAGCTTCGAATTCTCGCGGCTGTTCCAGCAGGACTGGCACGCCGAGATGATCTCGCACGTCCCGGAGAGCGCGCGCAACGTCCTCGACCTGGGCTGCGGCACGGGGTTCTTCCTCGCGGAGCTCGAAGCGCGCCATCCGGGCGCCGTCGGACTCGACATCAGCCACGACATGCTGAAGGTGTCCGATCAGTACGTCCCCGGCGCGCGCCTCGTCACCGCCGACGCGGAGAAGCTGCCGTTCAAGCCGGGCGCGTTCGACGCGGTCTTCTGCAAGGGCAGTCTGCATCACACGCGCGACCACGTGCGCTTCCTGGCGAACTGCGCGCAGGCGCTCGGACGCGACGGCGTGCTGATCATGAGCGAGCCGTGCAACGACAACCCGCTGATTCGCTTTGCGCGCGCAGTGCTGTACCGCCGCAGTCCGCACTTCGACGAGGGCGACGAAGGCTTCACGCGCAAGGGCATCATCGGACTGTGCGAGAAGGCCGGGTTCGAGGTGCGCGTCGCCAAGAAGTACGGGGTGTTCGCTTACTGCTTCGCCGGTTTTCCCGACCACATCGGGCTCCTGCGCTACATCCCCGGCAGCGCGTGGATCACGCGCGGCATGATCGCGTTCGACCGGTTCCTGTGCGCGGTGCCCGGGCTCTCGATGCTGGGCTTCCACATCGTGATCGTCGGTCAGCCGCGGAGCTCGTGACGCGGAGGGCGCTCACTCGCGCCGGCCTTCGATCCCGCGCACCTCGATGCCGTTTCGCGCCAGTAGCTCGGCCGTCACGCCGCGGCCATCCACGAGCTTGTTCGCCGCGTGCGTCTGACACACGCCGCACGACGGGGACCGTTCCTTGAGGAACGCTCGCGCGATGCCGTGAGCACGGCACGTCGCGAGCGCACCCTCAGCGCCGGCGAGGAATTCGGCGGTCACGTCGGCCCCGCGGTCCGTGACGACGCGCGCCTTGCCGTCGATCACCGCGGCCGCATCTCCGGCCTCGATCCAAGCCGGTGGACGCGGCGTTCCGAGGCCCCCGTGCTCCTCTGGACAGAATGGCACGGCGCGCATCCCGCGTTCGGCGAGCTCGCGCTCGAGCGCCCGATCCGGATTGGACCCGCCGTCGTAGCGGCAGCGTGTGCCGAGAAGGCACGCGCTGACGAGCACGGGTTCCTGAACATCTTCACCGCGGTCCATCGGACCTATCATAGGTGCGCGCGTTGACGCCGGAGACGCAGATGCCCCCGACCGAAAAGATCCTGGTGCCCTTGGCGGACGGATTCGAAGAAATCGAAGCCGTGACGATCGTCGACGTGCTGCGGCGCGCGGACCTCGACGTCACGACCGCCGGTCTCGCGCCGGGCGCCGTGCGCGGATCGCACGGGATCACCCTCGAGCCCGATGCCGCGCTCGGCGATCTCGATCTCGCGGCCTTCACGATGGTCGTGCTCCCGGGTGGTCAACCCGGGACGCGGAACCTCATGAAGGACGAGCGGCTGCTCGAGCTCGTGCGGCGACTCAACGCGCAGGGTCGGCGCACGGCGGCGATCTGTGCCGCGCCGCTCGTCCTCCACGCCGCCGGCATCGTCCGCGGGGTGGCGGTCACGTCGCATCCGTCGGTTCGCAAGGACCTCGTCGATGCGGTCGTGCGGGACGCGCCGCGCGTCGTGCGCTCGGGCACCGTGACCACGAGCC
>JANLUN010000368.1:0-1986 GCA_031363505.1 Planctomycetota bacterium
TCCGTGGCGAAGCGGCTCGAAATCACGCTCAGTCCCGCCGCCGGACTCTCAGGTACGGTGCTCGCAGGCGGCAACGCGCTGCAGGGCGTGGAGGTCTCGATTCATCGAGAGGTGAAACGTCACACGGAATTCAATGGCTTCCCGGTGCGCCGCAAACACTCCGCTGAAGCCTCCGCGACGAGCCGGCGGGACGGAAGCTTCGTCGTGCCCGTAACTTCACCGGACCGCTACTACGTGCACGTCGCGGCCGAGGGCTGGGCCCGTGCCGAACTCGGTCCGTTCGATCTCGATTCGAATTCCACGCGACGCGAGAGCGTCGAGCTCACGCGGGGTGGATCGATGGAGGTGCAAGCGCGCTCGTCGAAGGGTCGTGATGTCGCGGGCCATGTCGTCGCTCTTTCACGCGGCGACGGATGGACGCGTACGGCGCGGTGCGGAACCGACGGGAAGCTCGTGTTCGATCTCTTGACGCCGGGCCGTTGGCAGGTCGGCTTCGTGGAGAAGGAGATCGATGCACGCTTCGGCATGACCCGCGACGGAACGAAGCCGCCGCGCGAGATCCCGTGGAACTGCCAAGTGTTCGAGGGGCAGACGACGAAGTTCGATCTGTGGATCGAAGACCGCGGTCAGGAACCGTGCGTGCTGCAAGGTCGACTCGCGATCGACGGTGCTCACGCCGAAGGCTGGCAAGCGCGGCTCGAGGAAGAGGACGGAGCCCGCACGGCAACGTCGGCGTTCGAGCCGGCCGGTGAGTTCCGAGTCTCTGTGACACAACCAGGTTCGTATCGCTTGCTGCTCACGAGTCCGATGGGAAACCCGGCCGAGATGCTCGTGATCCTCGATCGCGTCCAGATCAAGGCAGGCACCACGCAGTGGTCGCTCGAGCTCGAAACGGGATCGCTCGAAGGGACGCTGTCAGAGGCCGCGGCCGACCCGTCGAAGCTCATGTTCCACCAATGGCAGCGCGGAACGACTCAATGTCTCGCACTCATCGCCCCGGGCCCCGACGGAAAGTTCCGCTGCGCGCGCGTCTCCGCCGGAAGCGGCCGTATCGTGAAACTCGTTCCCAACCAACACTTGGCGAAGCAGCAGCCGGAAGTGGTGGCCGCGGTCGAGATCGAAGCGGGGAAGACAGCGGCGGTCGACGTGCGTTGACAGACGGTGACGCGCCGAGTTCACGAGAGCGAGTCGTGGCCTCGAGTCCACGAACGCGAGTCAGCGCCACAAGTTCCCGAAGTCGTCGTGCCGAATCCCCGAAGGCGAGTCGTCGCTCTCAGTCCCCGAGGGCGGGTCGTCGAGCCGAGTTCACGAGCGCGAGTCAGCGCGACAGGTTTCCGAAGTCGCTGTGCCGAACTCACGAAGGCGAGTCTCGCTTTCAGTCGCCCGAAGGCGAGTCGTCGTGGCGAGTTCACGAGCGCGAATCGTTGTGCCAGGTTCACGAGCGCGAGTCGCCGCCTCGCGCGCACGATGGCGAAGCGTCACCGGGCGGTGCGGGCGCCGTTCGCGCGCTCACTCTCCGATCAAGCGCTTCACGAGTCGGCGGATTTTCGCGCGCGCCCCTGTTCCACCGGGCACGTCGAGCTTCAGTGCTTCAAACTCACTCCGGATGCGCGCGATCTCGTCCAGGCCGAGCACTAGATCACCCGCCGCCGCGTTCTCACGCACCTGCTCGGCAGTACGTGCTCCAGCGAGTGCGCTCGTGATGCCGGGCTGCGCAACCGTCCACGCGAGCACGACCTGCCCCACGGTCGCGTTGTGCGCCTCCGCAATCGGCTGCACGACGCGCGCGATCAGCGCGTTGACACGCGCGCGGTTCTCCGGCATGAACGTCGCGCGCCTGTTGCGCCCGTCGTGTGCCCCGAACTCACGCGCCGCGTTCACCTTGCCCGTCAGCAAGCCCTGTTCGAGCGGCGAGTAGACGAGGCATCCGACCTCCGCCTGTCGCAGCCACGGCAGGATGTCGCGCTCGATCTCGCGCGCGAGCAG
>JANLUN010000390.1:0-17881 GCA_031363505.1 Planctomycetota bacterium
CCGAACAACCCGGACGGCAAGGTCCTCAGCGCCGCGCGGGTCCTCAACACCCCCGGCACGACGACCTGGAGCGGAGCCGGCGCCTTGAACGTCACGGCGGCAGCGGTGATCAACAATTCCGGCACCTGGGACTGTCAGAGCGATGCGCCGTTCACCGGTGGCGGGACGGGGGTGGCTTTCAACAACAACGCCCCCGGGACATTCAAGAAGTCCGCGGGCACCGGCACGACCGACGTGAACATCGTCTTCAACAACTCCTCGACGGTTGCGGTCCAGAGCGGGACTCTCACCCTCGACGGCGGGGGTGTGCATGGTGGGAGCTTTTCCGGATCACCCGGGACGATTCTCCAGTTCGGCGGGGGCACCCACTCCCTCGGCGCGACTTCAAGCGTGAACGCCCCTGCGGTCGTCCTCGACGCGGCCGCGTTCACCTGCGACGGTTCTTATAGCGTGACGAGCAGCACGAGTGTGTCCGGCGGCGTGAACACCTTCAATCCGGCGAGCACGGTGTCGAGTGTGGGAAGCTCGCTGGCGGTTTCGCTTGGCACGGTCAACTTCAACAGTGGCGAGACGATCTCGCCCACGACCCTCTCGCTCTCGGGCAGCGGAACGCTCGGGGGAACGGATGCGATCACAGTCTCGGGACCGATCACGTGGACCGGGGGGACGATGTCGGGCGCGGGGACGACCCAGGCCAACGGCGGCCTGGCCATCGGGGGGGCGGTCGGCAAGATCCTCAACTCCTCGCGAATCCTCAACACGCCCGGCGCGACGACTTGGAGTGGAACCGGGGCCTTGAACGTCACCGCGGCCGCCGTGATCAACAACACGGGCACCTGGGACTGTCAGGCCGATGCAGCGATCACCGGTGGCGGCGCGGGGGTGGCGTTCAACAACAACGCTCCCGGGACATTCAAGAAGTCCGCGAGCGCCGGCACGACCACCGTGGGCAACGCCTTCAACAACACCGGCAGCGTGCAGGCCCTCGCCGGCACCCTGAGGTTCACGGCGGGGTATCTCCAGACCGCAGGCTCCACGATCGTAAATGGCGGGACGATGACTAGCACGACGACAATGAACATCCAGGGAGGAGTCCTCGGCGGCGTAGGGACCGTCACGGCGAACGTCACGAGTGCCGGAAGGGTCGCCCCGGGGTTATCTCCCGGTGCCTTGTCCATTGTCGGCAACTACGTCCAGTCGGGATCGGGAACCCTCGAGGCGGAGCTCGGCGGGCTGGCCGCCGGGACCCAGTACGACCAACTCGTGCTCACCGGTACCGGCTCGATCTTCTCGGCGGGCGTCGACCTGCACCGACTCGTCGAGGGCGGCAAGGACTACGTCGCGCGCTTCCTACCCGCGCTCGACGAGTGCTTTCTCTCGCTCTTCACGTTCGAGAAGCCCGTCGTCGCGGCGATCAACGGTCACGCGATCGCGGGCGGCATGATGATCGCCGCCGCTTCCGACCATCGCGTTCTCGCGGCGGGCAAGGCGACGGTCGGCATTCCCGAGCTCAAGGTCGGCGTGCCGTTCCCGCTCGCGGCGCTCGAGGTCGTCCGCCACGCGCTCGCGCCGCACGTCCTCCAGGAAGCCGTCTTCACCGGCCGCATGTACCGCGTCGAGGAGTGCCTCGCGCGCGGCATCGTCGACGAAGTCGTCGAGCCCGCCAACTTGATCGAGCGCGCACTCGAACGTGCGAATGAGCTCGCGGCGTTTCCGACGGCGTCGTACGCGTTGACCAAGCGGCAGATGCGGCTCCCGGCGCTCGACACGATCGAGCGCCACGGCGCGCGCGCTCGTGCGGAGGCCCTCGCGGTTTGGTCGGATCCGAAGACGCTCGCCGCCGTGCGCAGCTACGTCGAGCGGACGATCAAGAAGTAGCCGGCCGGCGACGACCGAGCGCTGATCCTCGTGTGACCGAGGGTTGATCGTCGGGCGCGAAACGGAGCTCGCCGCGGAGCGCGGGATCCTGTTCCAACGTGTGGATCGCCGCGAGCAACGGGTGGCACGTCTCGACGCGACCGTGCGAAACGAGCCCAAGTCGACGGTGGTCAGCGCGTCGCCCATGTGCGACAACAGCGCTACCGGCGCGTCGATTCGACGTGTCCCCCCCACACCATGAACACCCGCACACTGCTCTTCGCCTCGCTCCTTTTCTGCGCCTGCACGACCGCGTCCGACAAGAAGGGAAGCGACACGAAGCTCTCGCTGCCTCCGGGCGCGGAGGCGCGCTCCTTGGCGGGCGAACCGCTCTTCCCGCCGTTCCTCTCGCCAGCGGAACGCAAGAAGAAGGAAGAGCAGCTCGCGGATGCGCGCGCGTCCTACGAAGCCGATCCTTCGAACCCCGACGCGCTGATCTGGTTCGGCCGGCGCACCGCGAACCTCGGCCGCTACAACGACGCGATCACGATCTTCAGCGAGGGCATCGCGAAGCACCCGAACGATCCGCGGATGTTCCGTCACCGCGGACATCGATGGATCACGCTGCGGCAGTTCGACCGAGCGATCGACGACCTGACGCGCGCCGCGAAGCTCGTCGAGAACCGGCCCGACGAGATCGAACCGGCCGTCAATCCCAACGCGCAGAACGTCGCGCTCGAGACGCTGAATCAGAACGTCTACTACCACTTGGCGCTCGCGTACTACCTCAAGGGCGACTTCGAGAAGGCGTTGCCGAACTGGCGCAACGCGATGCGGTTCTCCGAGAACCCCGACTCGCTGTGCTCCGGCACGCACTGGACGTACATGACGCTGCGGCGCCTCGGACGGGACGATGAAGCGCAGAAGCTGCTCGCGCCGATCACCAAGGACATGCCGATCATCGAGTACTTCGCGTACCACCGCATGCTCCTCGTCTACAAAGGCGAGCTCGACCCGGATCAATTGCTGGAGGAGACGCGCACGACCGGCAAGTCGCTGACCGACTATCCGACGATCGGATACGGCGTCGGCAATTGGCACTTGTACAACGGGCGGACGGGCCGCGCGTACGAAGTGTTCACGCGCATCGCCGACACGGAGATGTGGCCGGCGTTCGGCCGCATCGCGGCGGAGGCGGAGCTGACGCGCGCGAAGGTGACGCAGTAGTAGGCTGCGGCGCGACGTTATCGGTTTCGCGCAGCTACACTCCTGACCGATGTCGGAGCACGAACGCGGGCTCTATGAAGCGCTGATTACCGCGGCCCTCGAAGCGCGATTGGAGCGCTTGGATTCGCACGTCGCGGTACAGCGTGACGGGCTGAGACCCGCCGAGGCAGCGGACCGCCTCGCACTGCACGTCAGCAACCTGCTCCGCAGAGTGCTTACCTCGCAATCCGACTCGGAGCGAGTCGAGATCGGGATTGCGCTCACGCGTCATCTGCTCGAGCGGATCGACGCGACCGTAGAGGGTGCGGATGCGACGACCGATGCTCCGCTGCTGCCTGGGCATGTGCTGCGGGCGATCGCGGGCCGCAAGCCAGATGGGAGCGCCGAATCGATTGCTCCGCCGTTGATCCCACTTCTCGACACCACGCTCCTGACGAATGCTCCGGGAGAGCCGCGTGTTGGCGAGCAGATTCGCACGGAGGTTGCGTCCGCGGATCGCGTCGACGTCGTGATGGCGTTCATTCGCCGCAGCGGCATTGCCCCACTTCTCGAAGTGTTGCGACTCCACTGCGCGAGCGGTCGTTCCGTGCGCGTACTCACGACGACCTACACGCGTTCGACCGAAGCGACCGCGCTCGATGCTCTCGCGGCGTGCGGCGCGGCGGTTCGAGTCTCCTATGACGAGAGCGGGACGCGTCTGCACGCCAAGTCATGGCTCTTCCATCGCCGCTCCGGCTTCTCGACCGCGTACATCGGCTCCTCGAATCTCACCCACACGGCGCAGGTGACCGGGCTCGAGTGGAACGTGCGCGTCTCCGGAGCGCGCAATCCCGACGTCATCGAGAAGGTCGGCGCAGTCTTCGAGAGCTACTGGAACAGCGGCGACTTCGTGCCCTACGAGCGTGAAGAGTTCTTGTCGCGAACACAGTCGGCCGACGCGCGCGACTTCACTGTCCTCAGCCCGGTCGAACTTCGACCGGAGCCGTTTCAGGAACGATTGCTCGAGCAGATCGCGCTTGCGCGCTCGCGGGGCAGGCACCGCAACTTGCTCGTTTCTGCGACCGGTACTGGAAAGACCGTCATGGCCGCGCTCGACTACATGCGCCTGCGCGAGTCACTGCCTAGAGCGCGACTCTTGTTCGTGGCACACCGCGAGGAACTCCTCGAGCAAAGTCTCGCTACGTTTCGCCAAGGCCTGCGCGACCAATCCTTCGGTGAATTGTGGGTGGGCGGAAAGCGTCCCGACCGCTTCGAGCATGTCTTCGCCTCGATCCAGAGCTTGAATGCGACCGGATTCGGCAGCCTGCCGCGTGATCATTTCGATGTCGTGATCGTCGACGAATTCCATCACGCAGCTGCCCGATCGTATCGGGCGCTGCTTGATCACGTGGAACCGCGCGAGCTGCTCGGCCTCACCGCGACGCCCGAGCGGAGCGACGGGCTGCCGATACTCGATTGGTTCGATGGTCACATCGCAGCCGAGCTGCGCCTCTGGGATGCGATCGACCAGCATCGTCTGACGCCCTTCCTCTATTACGGAATCCACGACGGGCTCGACCTCCGTGACGTTCCTTGGAAGCGCGGACGAGGCTACGACACGCTTGGTCTCTCCGTGCTGATGACGCGTGACGAGACCTGGGCGCGGCTCGTGCTCAAAGAACTTTTGGAACGCGCGGAGGATCCGCAGCGCATGCGGGTCCTGGGATTCTGCGTCAGCGTCGAGCACGCCCGATTCATGGCACGCGTGTTCTCGAGCGCCGGTGTCACGGCGACCGCGGTATGGGGCGACAGCCCAGACGCCGAGCGCCGGGCGGTGCTGAGTGACCTCGCGGCTCGACGCGTCCAAGTAGTTTTCTCCGTCGATCTCTTCAACGAAGGCATCGACGTCCCCGCCGTGGACACACTCCTGATGTTGCGGCCGACGGACAGCCCGACCCTGTTCCTTCAGCAACTCGGCCGTGGGCTTCGCCGCTTCACAGGCAAGTCGGCGTGCACCGTGCTCGATTTCGTGGGTACGCATCGCAAGGAGTTTCGCTTCGACCGACGCCTCCGCGCTCTGCTCGGCGGAACACGTCGGGGTCTCGAGGAGCAGATCACCGGGCACTTTCCGTTCTTGCCGGCCGGCTGCCACATGGAACTCGATCCGGTGGCGAGCCAAATCGTGCTCGAGAACATTCGTTCAGCGGTGCCTTCACAGTGGCGGGCGAAGGCGGACGAAGTGCGGCAAGTCTGCGCGGCTGCGCCAGGCGGCGACGTGAACCTGGCGCAGTGCCTCGAAGCAACGGGCCTCGAGCTCGATGTCATCTACTCGAGTTCTCGAGGTTGGTCGGATCTGCGGGAGGCTGCTGGACTTCGCGTCGCAGCGGCCGGACCGCACGAAACGGAACTGCGACGGGCATGCGGACGACTCCTTCACGTCGACGACCTCCTGCGAATCGAGACGTATCGAACGCTGTTTGCAAGCTCGACCCCCGCCGAATCTCGGCGATCTGCCTGAACGCGAGCGTCGATTGGTGCGCATGCTGACCGCTGTCCTCGTCGACCAGGCTGCGCCGAAGAGCATCACGCTCGCTGACGGTGTGGACCTTGTCTGGCGACACCCGCAGGTGCGCGCTGAGATCGTGGAGCTCCTCGACGTGCTGCGTGAACGCGTCGATCACGTTCACAGTCCTCTCCGATCGCGTCTACACATCCCTCTCTTGATCCACGCCCGCTACACGCGGCTCGAGATTCTGGGAGCGCTCGGCGTGGGTAGCGGTGCAAAGGTTCCGCCGTGGCAGTCCGGCGTGATGTGGGTTCAAGATGCAGCAACGGATGTGTTCGCGTTTACGCTCGACAAGACAAGTGGGCAGTTCTCGCCCACCACACGCTACCGCGACTACGCGATCAGCCCTGAGCTGATCCATTGGGAGAGTCAGAATTCGACACGCAGCGACTCGCACACCGGCCAGCGTTACCAGCGCCATGTCTCGCACGGTACGAGCGTCTTGCTCTTCGCTCGACTCCGGGCCGACGACCGCGCGTTCTGGTTCCTTGGGCCGGCTGAGTACGTCGGCCACGTGTCCGAACGCCCCATGGCTGTAACCTGGCGACTGGAACATCGCCTGCCGGGCGATCTCTTTGCGTCATTCGCTGCCGCCGTGGCGTGATCACTCGAACCGCACCGTGACAAACACTCGATCCGCAGCCGACACGCACGTCGATCCCGTCTGCGGCATGCACGTCGCGCCGGACCGCGCGGCAGGCACACACGAGCACGGCGGCACGACCTACTACTTCTGCGCGGTCTCGTGCCGCGATCGGTTCCGTCAGGATCCGCAGAAGTACCTCGCGCCAAAGCCGACGCCGGCTGCGACCGCGGCTCCGGACCTCACCGACAACTCGCGGCTGTACACGTGCCCGATGCACCCCGAGGTGCAGCAGCATGGGCCGGGGAGCTGCCCGAAGTGCGGAATGGCGCTCGAGCCGATGGTCGCATCGCTCGACGATGCGGCGGATCCCGAGCTCGTCGACATGCAACGTCGGTTCTGGATCTGCGCGCTGCTTACGGCGCCCGTCGTGTACCTCGCGATGGTGCACGTCGATACCGAGCGGCCACAGCACATCGACGTCACGGCGTTCCTCGCCTGGTGGCAGTTTGGATTGTCGACGCCGGTCGTGGTTTGGGGCGGATGGCCGTTCCTCCAGCGCGCGTGGCGCTCGATTCTCACGCTCCGTTTCAACATGTTCACGTTGATCGGCATGGGGACCGTCGCCGCGTACGTGTTCAGCGCGATTGCGACGTTCACGCCGGTCGTCTTCCCAGAGTCGTTCCTGCGCGCCCACGAGATCCCGGTCTACTTCGAAGCGGCGGCGGTCATTACCACTCTCACGCTGCTCGGCCAAGTGCTCGAGCTGCGCGCGCGTCACGCGACCGGCGGCGCGATCCGTGCGCTTCTCGCTCTTGCTCCAAAGACCGCGCGCCGAATTGCGCTCGACGGGCGTGAGGAAGAGATTCCGCTCGATCACATCCGGCCCGGCGATGCGCTCCAGGTGCGTCCCGGCGAGCGCGTTCCCGCCGACGGCGTCGTCGTCGCCGGCCAGAGCTCGGTCGACGAGTCGATGATCACGGGCGAGCCGCTTCCAGTGGAGAAGGAGTCGGGCGCGCGCGTCACCGGCGGAACGATGAACGGAACCGGCGCGTTCGTGATGCGCGCCGAACGCGTCGGCGAGGACGCGCTGCTTGCCCAGATCGTGCGCCTCGTGGCCAGCGCGCAGCGCAGCCGCGCGCCGATCCAGCGCCTCGTCGATCGCATGTCGGAGTGGTTCGTGCCTGCGGTCGTGCTCGCGGCCGTCGTCACGTTCGCGATCTGGGCGCTCGTCGGACCGGAGCCGCGCTTCGTGCACGCGCTGGTGAGCGCAGTGTCGGTCCTGATCGTCGCGTGTCCGTGCGCGCTCGGCCTCGCGACGCCGATGTCGATCATGGTCGGCACCGGCGCTGGTGCGCACGCCGGCATCTTGATCAAGGACGCGGTCGCGCTCGAAACGCTCGCGCGCGTCGACACGCTCGTCGTCGACAAGACGGGGACGTTGACGGAGGGCCGGCCGAAGTTGAATGCGCTCGTCGCTGCGCCCGGCTTCGACGAGAACGAGCTGCTGCAGCTCGCCGCGACGCTCGAGTCGGTCAGCGAACATCCCCTCGCCAGCGCGATCGTCGCGGCGGCGCGTGAGCGCGGCCTCGTGCTCGGCGAGGTCGTCGGCTTTCGCTCGATCACGGGGCAAGGCGTCGTCGGTGGCGTGCGCGTGCACGCGGGAGCGAGCGCGCGTGCACGCGACGTCGTCATCGGCAATGCCGATCTCGTCGCGGCGCGCGGCGCGGAGATCGGCGCGCTCACGGACGATCGCTCGCTCGCCGCGCGCGCGGAGGAGCTGCGGCGACGCGGCCACGTCGTCGTGTTCGTCTCCGTCGATCGCGTGCTCGCCGGTTTGATCGGCGTGGTCGACCCCATTCGATCGACGACTCGCGATGCGATCGCGCGCCTCGCGCGCGACGGGCTCGAGATCGTGATGGTGACCGGCGACAGCCGTACGAACGCCGAGGTGATCGCGCGCGAGCTCGGCATCGCGCGCATCGAGGCGCAAGTCCTCCCCGACCGCAAAGCCGCCATCGTGCGCGCGCTGCAAGCCGAAGGACGGACGGTCGCGATGGCCGGCGACGGCATCAACGACGCGCCGGCGCTCGCGCAAGCCGAGGTCGGCATCGCGCTCGGCACCGGAACCGAGATCGCCATGGAGAGCGCCGGCGTGACGCTCGTACGCGGCGACTTGATGGGCATCGTCCGCGCGCGGGCGCTATCGCGCGCGACGCTCGCGAACATCCGCCAGAACCTCGGCTTCGCGACGGTTTACAACCTGCTCGGCGTGCCGATCGCGGCGGGCGTGCTGTACCCCGCGTTCGGGCTCCTTCTGTCGCCGATGATCGCCAGCGCGGCGATGAGCGTGAGCTCGGTGTCGGTCATCGCCAATGCCCTGCGGCTGCGGCGGGTGCGGCTGTAGTCGAGTTCGAGTCCATCCTGACGCGGTCGCGGCGCCGCAGTCCCGATCTAGGCCCGCGTAGGCCCGCAATCGAGCCTCTCGCCATGGCGCCGTCCTCTTCCATGCCCCGCGCCGCGCGGCTAGGATCTCGCCCCACTTGGGGACGTAGCTCAGCTGGTAGAGCGCCGCGTTCGCAATGCGGAGGTCGAGGGTTCGATCCCCTTCGTCTCCACCAAGTACACGCGGGGGGAGCACATCGAAGTGCTCCCCCCGCGCATTTCATCGCGCGTGCAACCAAGGCGCGCGCAGTACGTCTCGAATGCGCGGGTCAGCAACGCGAGGGACGGCGAGGTGTTGGAACGGGACGTCGGCTGGGATTCTAGAGGCAACGACCGCGATGGCGAGAAGGTTCGCCAGGCGCTGCAGGTGGTCGTCAGGCAATGGCAGGCCGAGGAGGAGAACTCGAGACGGCTTGCGGTGCGCACCAACGGCATTCTCGCCACGATCGCGGCAGCGAGCGGACTGGGGCTGTTCAAGCTCTCTGATCTCCCGAACTTGGAGCCGCTCTGGGTTGATAGGGTCTTCGGGATGGCGATCGCAGTGAGTGGATGCTGCATGCTCGTCGGGCTGATCCACATCTGGGGTCTGCGTGCACCTCGGTGGACGCCCGACGAACCATGGTGGTTGATCCCTCGGAAGTGGTTTCGTTTCGTTCGCCGCGCCTCACAATCGACGCGCGACAGACAGCACGGGGCCGACCCACTTCGTCACCCCTTCGCGAGCTCTTGGCTGCATACGACAGCCGATCCCATCTCAGAGCGCCCAGTCCAAGAACCCGATCTGTTGTCTCTTCAGACGCAAGCGATCCGGCGGATCGAGTACTACCGCACGCAGATGGCTGCACTCGATCTCTACATCCGTAACGTCGAGCGACAGACCGCGCTCACCTGTGGGCAGGCATGGCTCGGTCGCGCAGTTCTCGTGGCGTTCATCACCGCTGTGGCTTGTGTAATCCTCGATGATGGCTGACGATGACTCAGCGATTTAGGATCCGAGCGGAGATAATTCAGCAATGAACAACGAAGACGAGCTCAGTCGCGAAGAGTCGCCCGACTCGTCACCCGAGAGCGGCAATGGATGCGCTTCGGCCGATGAGATCATCGAGGGGCTGCGAGCCAGCTTGGAGCGACTCAAGGCCGACGCGAACGTCCGGATTCTGCGCGCCATTCGCGAGCGCGAGCGGAATTGGACGGCCTCCGCGACCTAGCGATGTTTCGATCAAGACGCTGCGGTGACGCCTGCGATCTCGACGTAGCGCGTCCGTGCGACTCGTCGATTCGGCGGATGTTCCGCGCGTTCGTCCTGGCTTCTGCCGCCGGTGCCGCTGCCTGTACTTCCAATCCGCCCGCGGTATCGACGAGCATCGAACCCGTGGAGTTGGAACCTCCCTCTCCTACCGAGCTCGTCCAGGAGAAGTCGTCCACGTCGTACCCCGTGACGGTGCGAGCGGGGTACGTCAAAGTCGACGATCCGTGGTTTCACACTTCGTCCCGTCACGAGCACGGGGAGAATGTCGAGACGACGCAGCACGTCGACTCCGACGGTTGGACTCGGCTCACGATTCAAATTCCCCCGAGGTTGGCTCCGTCGAGCACGACGCTCACGTTCTCGTTCCGAGAGCGCGCAGATGCCGTGCCGGAGGCAAAAGTCACCGGCCGCTGGCGCGTGGACAGAGTCGCTGAGGGACAGCCGCGCACAGGCGAGTTACTCGGCATCGACGCCCAGGTTCAAGTGGCGCGTACGCAGTGGGCCAAAGGCTGGCCGATGAAGTGCGTGTTCGTCGCGACGGCGGATGCACAAGGCCGAAACGTGATCCTCGCCGGCGGCTTCGTCGTAGATGCAAAGTAACCCCGACAACGCGCGCCGCGCGTTCTAGGGTCTCGATCGTCTCCACCAATTCACACGCGGCCACGGGCTCCACTCGAAACTGGCGGCCGCGGTTCGTTCGAGGCCGGGCGCGCGCTACTTCTTCGCGGGGACGTCCGGCGACCCGGCGATGACGAACATCCGGCCCGAGCGCGATCCGTGGACGCGACTCCAGCCGGACGACACGAGGAAGTCGACGGCCCCATCGCCGTCGACGTCCCCGATGCCCGTCGTGTCGAAGCCAAACGTGTCGCCTGGAACCTTGCAGGTGATCGTGCGCAGGAGCGCTTTCGACTTACCGGAGTAGAGGTAGCACCTGCCTCCCGAGCGTGCGCCGCTGCCGTGTTGCCAGGCGCCCACGAGCAAGTCCGCATGACCGTCGCCGTCGGCGTCGCCGCACTTCGCCAGTCCGATGCCGAAGCCGTCGCCCGCAGCTTCGCCCGTGAGCAGCAGCAGTCGCTCGCCGGATTTCCCCGAGTGCACGTACACGCGTCCGGTCGTGGCGCCGAGCGCGTTGTCCGACCAATCCGATGCGTACACGTCTTGGACGCCATCGCCGTCGACGTCGCCGACGACGGAAAGGAACATGCCGCCGAGCTCCGCGCCGGTCGCTTCGGCGTCGATCGCAAATCGCAGCGCTCCGGCACGATCGTAGACGTACGCACGCCCGCGCGCGCCCTCACCGGCGTCCGGCGCACCGACGACGATCATGCTGTTCGCGGGATCCGACGCACCGGTGCACGCGCTTCCGAATCGATGCCCGGGCTTCTCCCCTTGCAGCACGAGCAGCGGCTGCTCGCTCTTGCTCGAGAACACGTACACGCGACCCGTGCCGTCATTGGACGGTCCCCCCTGCGGAGCGCCGACGATCACTTCGGCCCGACCGTCTCCGTTCAGATCCCCGACTCCCGCTACGCTCGAACCGAATCCTTCGCCGCGCTGCCCCGCGAGTGTCCGGATCACACGGCCGTCCTTGCCTGAATAGACGAAGGCGAGCTCTCGCCCGGGCGCGCCCGCGATCACGTCCGGTGTGCCGTCCGCGTCGAAGTCGCCTGCCGCTTCGACCGCGAGCCCGAGCTGATCTCCGGCTTGACCGGTCTGTTGCCACACGAGCTGTCCGCTGCGTGACGAGTACACGTACACACGGCCCGCCGCACGTCCGCCGATCGAGAGCGTCGGTGCCGACGTGACGACGTCGCGGACTCCGTCCTTGTCGACATCGCCGATGTTGCGCGCGATCCAGCCGAACTGCCCGAGCGCGGCTTCGCCGTCCCACTTCCTGAGGACCCGCGTGGGCTCGACGAAGGAGTCCTCGAACGACTTGGCCGGCGGACGAAGCTCGAGATAGCGCACATCCGCTCGCAAGCTCTCGAGGTCCTGGTCGGCATCCATCTGCGCGAGATCGATCGATCCCGTCGACTCGGCTTGGACGAGGTATTGAAACGCCTGGTCCCGCTCGCCGCGGAGCGCGCATACGCACGCCGCGTTGTAGAAGCCGGTCGGCGCCGTCTGAGGAAACTTCGTCGCTTCGAGGTGCGCGGGGAGCGCGCGATCGAGATCGCCTTGCGAGTGGTAGGCCAGGCCGAGGAGCTGCCACGCCACGGCGTTCTGCGGCTGGGCCTTCGTGATCTCCTCGAGCAGCTTCGCCGCGGAAGCGAACTCGCCGCTCTGGATCTGCTGGCGCGCTCCTTCGATCGTCGGCGGATCCTGGGCTCGGCCCAGCGATGACGCCGCGCCGAGGAGCAGCCACGCCGATGCGATGAACAACGCAACGGGCGAGCGAACGAGTGCACTCATCACGAACCTCCGAATGGAGACAGGAAGCGAGTTGGCGGGGTGACGTCTATTGCGCCGACGGTTCGACGGTGGATCCGCTGTGGAGTTCCGTGCACGACGCCTTCCTCGACCATCGTTCACACGCGTGCGGCGATCGTGGGCGGTTGCGCACGGCGTGCGCTCTCGCGTCGTCGACGCTTGCTCGATTGCACTCCGCCGCGCCGCAGGAATCGAAAGCGTGCAAGGCCGGCGAAGGCGCGCCTCAACGGACACTACATGTCGGGCAGCGACGACGCGCTGCGACCGAGCTCCGCGAGCTCGGCTTCGCTCATCGTCTTCTCGCCTGCGTACGCGATCCCGACCACTGCACGCACTTCGCCTTTCGCGTCGCACACGGGCAGCGCGACCCCAGCCTGCGCATCGACCGCGCGTGCTCCGGGTCGCACGTCGCCCGAGCGATCCGTCTGGATGTTGCACGTCGACACCGGCTCATTGCGCTCGAGCGCGAGCCCGGCCATCCCTTTTCCGCGCGGCACGCGCGCGACAATTTCGCGCACCGGCGGCGGAATGCGCACCGCGGCGACGAGTTCGAGCTCGTCGGGCGCGGACCGACGATGCACCGTGCCGGCAATCCCGCCGTGATCGGCGAGGAACTTCTCGAGCCAGGCTTGCGGCGTCGGCGCGGGCGTCGTCATACGACACGCGATGATACTCAGAGCCGCGAACGGCGCCAGCAGCCACGCGGTTCGAATCGCACTCACCGCGTTCGACGCGCGCCTCACCGTCGCCAACGATTGCGCCGCTTCTTCGGATTGAACGCTCCGCTCGCGACGTCGCTTTCGAAACGCTCGACCACAGTCAGGATCTCCGGCCCAAACGATTGGATCTGCCATTCGAGCAGACCGTCGATGCGCGTCAGCGCTTCGGCGTTCCGCGGCCGCGCGCGCGAGAGTCGCAGCAGCACGTGTCGATTGACCATGTAGGCCGAGTCGACGCCCATCTTCTCCGCCTGCGTCTTGCGCCAGTTCTTCAGTCGCTCGTGGAGCTCAATCTCTTCGTCGCTGAGCTCGCTCGTCCCGTCCTTGCTCTTGACCTCGGTGACCTGGCGCAGCGGACCGAGCTGGAGCGCGCGCGCGACGGCCGCGACGACGTCGTCGCCCATCTTGCGCGACTGTTTCCACGAGAAGCCGCCGACCTTCGACAAGTCGGCCGGAAAGCGCGGCTGCGCTTTCGCTACGGCGATCAACGTCTCGTTGTTGACGATTCGGAACGGCGGCTGGTCCGTTTCGCGTGCGATGCGTTCGCGCAAGATGAAAAGCTCGCGCAGCACCTGACGTTCGAGCGGGCCGAGCTCGCGCGCGCCTTTGATCCGCGCGAAGCCGTCCGGATCGAACACGGGCTCCGGCGGCACGAGTTGCTCGAGTCGCAGGCACTCGCCCGCGACGATCATCGCGCGCGAACGCGCGTCGAGCTGCGCCTTCTGCTCCCGCATCAAATCGATGAGGAAGTGCGTGTCGAGCCGCGCATATCGAATCTGTTTGTCGGTGAGCGGCCGCTGTCCCCAGTTGGAACGCTGCATCGACTTGTCGAGCTGCACTTGGAAGTGCTCGAGCAGCACCGACGCGAGCCCAGGGTTCTGCGATCCGAGCGTCGCCGCCGCTACACGCGTGTCGAACAAGTTCTTGAACTCGAAGTCGAAGTCGCGCTTCAAGATCAGGATGTCGTACTCGCCGTCGTGGAAGACCTTGGTCTTCTTCGGGTCGGCGAGCATGTGACCGAGCGGCCGCATGTCGAATCCCGCGAGCGGATCGACGAGGTAATCGCGGTCCTCGACCGTGATCTGCACGAGGCAGACTTTCTCGCGGTAGCTGAAGAACGAATCAGCCTCCGTATCGACCGCGATCTCGTGTTGTCCGTCGAGATCGTCGAGCAATCGGCTCAGCCCGCGCGCATCCTGAATGAGGGTCGGAGGGGGCAAGTCGAGGGACATGGAGGGGCGCGCGGGTTTCGGAAACGGCGCGCGCAAAGATTAGCGGACGCGCGCATCGGGGCAATGTGTCGAAATGCGGCTTCGTTGGATGCGAAAGTCCGCGCGCGACAGCTCCGTCTCTGGCGGAAGCCGCGCCGCGTGGGACAATGCCGTTCGTCCTGGTTCGTCACGCGGTTCATCACGCGCGGAGGTCGCCATGGCTCGCCCCGTTCTCGCCCGTTTCGCGTTCGTTTCGGTCCTCGTCCTGCCGGCGACCGCCGGCGTGCTGATCGTCGACGCGAAGCTCTCGACAGGCTTCGTCGACATTCAGTCTGCCGTCGATGCTGCCCACGACGGCGACACGCTGCTCGTCAAGTCGGGGAGCTACGCCGGCTTCACGCTCGTCGACAAAGAGCTCACCGTCGTCGCGGACGAGCTCAACGACGTGCAGATCGTCGGCACGATCGTCGTGGAGAAACTCAGCGCGCAGAAGACCGTGCTGCTCACCGGCCTCAGCGCAATCGGCAGGGAACACTCTGGCGGAAACGGTGCGCGGTTCGTCGACAACGACGGGATCGTGTGGATCGAAGGCTGCTCGCTGCGGGCTGCGCCCTCCCAGGCGTGCGCCACTCCGACGGTCGCTATGCACGTCGAGAACAGCGACCGCGTCGTCTTGATCCGCACCGAGCTGCGCGGATCCGACGCGCTGTTTGGCGAGGGCGGCGGCGGCGACGGCTTGCACCTCATCGATTCGTCGGCGCTCACGCACAATTGCGGTGTGCTCGGTGGCGTCGCGAGTTGGCAGAAGTGCGGCGCGGGGCCGCTCGATGGCGCGAATGGCGGATCGGCTGCGCTCGTCAGCGGTTCGTCGTTCCTGTTCACGTCCGCGGACCGGTACATGGCCGGCGATGGCGGGAGCGGCAGTCACGGCGCCGCGGGCGGCGACGGAGGCAGCGGATTGATCGCGCTGGAGCCGAGCCTCATCGAGTCGTTCGACACGATGTACATCGCGGGTGCAGGCGGTTTCGGCAGCGGCTGCGGACTTCCGAAGTGCGACGACGGATCGACAGGGGTCGAAACGAGTGGAAGCGTTCACACGCTCGCGGGTGAAGCCGCGACGTTCACCGGAGGACCGCCGGTGCGCGAGGGCATGCCCGTCATGGTCGTCGTGTACGGCATCCCGGGCGAGCGCTTCGCGTTCGACATCTCGACGGATGCGGACTTCCGCTACGTACCGAAGCAGCGCGGCGTGCGATTGACGAAAGGCGGCCGCCGGCTCGCGCTCGGCTACATCCCGCCGAGTGGCGCGATCGGCGTGATGTTGACGGCACCGATCCTCGCGCCGAGCGAACAGTCGCGGCGATTGTTCGTGCAGTCCGTTCACTGGGGGTCGAGCGGGCCGTTGACGCTCGGAAGCGTGCGCGCGATCGTCGTGCTCGATTCGGCGTTGTAGCCGCGGACGGTCGCCGTCGGCGCACCGCGCGTGGAATCAACGCTCCGCGCGAGTGATCGCGCGTCGAATGTGCGCCAGCGGGGCCGAGTCGTCGAAGGAGATCCGACCGCGGCGCATCGAGATACCGAGTCGCTTCCAAAGATCGGCGAGGTCCACCGATTCTGCCTGCGCCGCGTGACGCGCGTAGAGCTCGCTCAGCACTGGCACACCGACCGCCTCGTCGCCTTGGGCGAGCACGCGATCGATCGGCGACTGCCGGAACGTACTGCGTCCGTCGACGGCGATCGCGCGCAATGCATCTTGGAGACCTGCACGATTGTTCGTGCGTTCTCGGATCTCGACGTCGGCGAGCAGGCAGTAGAGCGCGCCGCCCCAATAGATGCGCCCCCATGTCGGCGTGTGATCGAGTCCGCGGTCTCCCTTCTCCGGCAAGCCACGCGGCAGCCCGTCGACGAGTTGCTTCCACACGTCCGCGGCACTCTCGAGGCCAGCCTGCGCGCGCGCGATCGGCTCGACGTACGTCGCCAGCCCTTCCTCGAGCCACAGATGTCGCGCCGGCAAGTCAGGAAGCGCCGTGTGCACCATCTCGTGCGTCATCACCCAATCGCGCGCGAGATCGGACGCGTCGGCGCGGGCCCCGAGTTCGACGCGGATCAAGACCGCATCCCCGAAACCGACCGTCCGCCCGCCGTCGACTCGGCGACTCTCGGTGCGCGTCAGCTCGATGATCGCGCGTCGAACGGGAAAGTGACCGTAGTACTGCGCCACGGCGCGCGCGCAGTCGCTGACCCAACGCGTGATCTCGTCGGATGAGAGCTCCGTCGGCTCCGAAGGGATGCGCAGCTCGATCTCTGCATCGCCGATCGTGAGCGCGCGCATATCCCCGGTCGGCTTCGCACGAACATTCCCCTCCACAGCCGCGTTCGCGGCGCGACCCTTGCGCGGAGCATCGGCGAACGGCGCGATCGCGAGACATCCGGCGAATGGGATCGCAACGGCGAAGAGCAGCGTCTGGCGCATCGGACTGGTGTTTCTCATGCGCGGGGTCGAGGGTCCAGTCTCGCCTCCCGAGACGACGACTGCTCCTCAATCTCGTCCATTGCGCCGCGAGTGCACGGCTCGAGTTCCCGATTCCTCGCGCACGCGCGGACTACGGCGGCCCGCTCATCCCCGGCAGCGTCAGCAACCAGTCGGCGATCCGCTCCGTGCAGCGCTCCGCGTCCGCGCCGAGCAAGTGAGAGGCGTCGGACGTCTGGTAGTCGCTCTCCTTCATGTCGAGATACGGGATCCCGAGCTCGGCGCACACTTGCGTGAACTGCTCGGGAGGAAACGCGTCGTCCTCGAGCTTGCGCATGCCTTCGGATACGGGGAAGCGCACGCACGCGACACGCCATCCGTCCTTGATCATCGACGCGAGATCGGCTTGCATCACGGATACTCGTTCGCGCCGCTTGTCGCGCGTCTTCAGGCCGAGCAAACCGATGTAGGTGCCTTCGTGACGCCGAGGTTCGAGCACCACGCCGGCTTCACCGCCTCCCCACGGGTTCGGCTCCCACGAGAAAAACGTGCGACGGCGCCAGACGTCCACTTCGTCGTCGAGTCGCTCGTCGATGCGCTGCGTGATGCGGCGCGCGCGCTCCTTCGCGAGCAGGTCCGCCATGCGCTTCGCCGCGGGCAGGTAGACCGACGTCGGCGTCACGCTCATCACGAGACGGCGCGGCGGCAGCATGCGCGCTCCGTTGAGCACGTGATCGAACTGCGCGAAGCCGTTCCAGAGCAGGCCAACGGTGCCCAGACCGCGCCGCTCGAGCACGCGCACCGAGATGTCCGAGCCGATGCGGCTGTCGCCCGCGAAGAGAAGCCCGTCCTCCGTCGCACGACCGTACAAGTAAAGCGGCGCGACGGCCCCTTCGACATCGATGAAGCGCGTCGGCAGCGGATCGATCTTGATCTGCTTCGACGGTCGATCCGGAGTCGCAACGAATCGCCATCCGATGAGCAGCACGACCGAGATCGCGAAACCCAGAGCGATCGGCAGCGGGCCGAACCACACGCTCTCGCGCCGGCGGCGTTGCGTTCGAGGCGCGTTCGTTTTCGATTCCGTCGACATGCTCAGCAGGGATTGTTCACGGCTCAGAACTGGAAGTAGATGAACGGGG
>JANLUN010000429.1:0-4988 GCA_031363505.1 Planctomycetota bacterium
ATAGATCAGACCCTCGCCGAGATCGATCTCGGCGAGATCGTTGCCGATCGGCGCCGCGGCCGTGCCGGGCTTCCAGGGCAGCGTCTGCGGCGCCTGCTCGGGCGGCGCGGCGGGGTCCGGCGCAGCCAACGCAGCGTCACCAAGGCCCGACATCAGCCATACGAGAGCCAGCGCGGCGATCGCTCCATGCTTGGCGTTCATGTTTTCTTCCTCGGCGCGGGCGGCGCATCGACGGACGTTTCGCGATCGACTCGGACGACGCCGAACGAGGTAGCTGACCACGACGGCGGCGACCAGGCCAGCGGCAAGCGCGAACGCTTCCGGCCGTGTTGTCGGCCGTCGAGGGTAGGCGGTCTGCGTCGCGGGGTACCCACGGGTCGGCGGTTTCATGGCAATCTCAGAGAAATCTCATGGCTCCGTCAGGACTTCCGTGCGCGGCGCGAATACCGTGTCGCCACCGATGGACGACTACACGAGCGGTCCGTTCTCAGCGGCTTCGACGACCACCTTGCGAAGGCGGCAATCTGCTGCCGGTTCGACCGCGCAGCGCCGAGCCGCTATCGGCGATCCGAGCGGGAGGAGAGCGATGCAGCGCATTGCGCGGTTCGGGGCGATCGACGGTCGCGTGTGGCTCGGCTTGCTGGCCGTAGTTGCCTGCGCATTCCATGGGGGAGCGGCACGCGCGCAAACCACGCAAGACAAACACCACCTGAGGGCAACCGCCGGCAACCAGTTCCACGGCGACGCCGAGGAAAACCGCTTCGATGGTCGCGCCGAGTTCCTCTGGCAGAACGGCGTGGCGGGCGTGAATCCGAGCTTCTTCCTGCATGAGGCGGTGGCGGACGGCGACTCGGGCCTGTTGTCGATCTCTTCGATCTTCTCACTGGCAGGCGGCGCTGGGGACCCGATCTTCGTCTCGGGGAACAACAACTCGAGTGCCAGCATCGAGGAGTCGATCGATCCGGGCGATACGCCGAACGGCCCGGTGACCGTCACCGCGCGGCTCAGCTGGGGCGGTTCGGGGTCCCTGATCAGCTCCGGTGACATCGACGGCGGTTCGATCCGGGCGGGGCTGTCGGTGTTCAACTGCCAGGTGGGCTTCCGGCAGAGGTTCTATTCGGACCCATCCATCCCCGTGCCCGCCGAGGAGACCGTGGGCTGCGGCAATGCCTTCTACGTCACGACCATGGGTAGCGCGAGCGCCAACTCGCTGACCGCCACGGTGACCATCGCCGACCCGGAGGCCCTCCCGACCCGCTTCTACGTGACGGCTTCGATCTCCGGAGAGGTGAACCCGTCCTCCACCCTCGAGTACTTCGACAGCGGCGAATACGAGGCTTCGGGATCGCTCACGATCGAAGTCTCCGGCGTGGACTTCACCTACTCCTCGCCGACCTTCTTGACGGTTCCCGAGCCGGGCGAGGCGGCGCTCGCGATGACGGCGATCGGCGCGCTGGCGACACTCACGCGGCGACGCCTCGTCGCATGACGCATGCGTGCGGCGGCGAGCGCAGTCGCCGCAACGAGACTCGACGCTGCCGTGCCCGGCTCTGGCGCGGTGATCGCAAGGCTCCAGCCCCGCTCGATGATGCCCGCGTCGGGTGCGCAACAATCGAAGACGTAGAGCTTCCACGTCCCGTTCGCCGGCTGGCCAGCAAAGCTACTGGTCAGCGTCGCAACACCGTTCGGGAACGGCGCGAGGTACGGCGGCCCGGGACCACCGGCCACCGAGAAATCCGGATCGTCGTAGCTGGTCGGTCGCACCAGCGCGCCGCCGGTCGCGAGCGGACCCGTGTCGGAGAGTGCCGCCGCCAGATCGTCGAAGTGGTAGATCGCGTTCGCCGCGTCGCTAGTCCCGCCGGCTCCGGATTGGAGGATCAGCGCGTCGCCGCTTGGCGCTTCGAGCAGTACGGCGAGGTCGTCGGGATAGCTGTGCGTCACGCCGTGCAGACTCACGCGCAGCGCCTCGATCTCGCCGAGCCCCGTCACCTGGATCGCCGATGGATACGGCACGCCAGACCCCGTCTCCGAGATGACGATCGGTTCCCCGTTGCCGAAGCTCGGCGGGTCCGTCTCGATCTCGATCGACCAGCCGCCACTGATGTCGCCGGCGTCCTGCTGCGCGTCGTCGAAGACGTAGAGGCGCCAGCTTCCGTTCGGCGTCGTGTTCCCGAAGACGCCATCGAGTGTCGCCGTGCCGGTTGGCGCAGCGTGTTGATAGGGAGCCGCCGGTCCGCCACCGAGCGCGAAGTCATCGATCGGGGCAAGATCAGTCGGACCGCCAGCATAGTTCGCCGGACGCGCCCGACCGAGGTCTGGCACGGGCGGCCCGGTGTCGGCGAGCGGGCCGGCGGCGTCGTCGTCGATCGTGTAGGTGAGTGCGTTGATGGACGAGCAACCCGTCGCATCGGACTGGATTACCAGCCGTTGTCCGAGTGGACCCACGAGCAGAATGTCTAGGTCATCGGGGCAGCTATGGGAGACGTCGTGCAGCGTGACGTTCACGTCTACGACGACGCCGAGGAGTCCTTGGACCACGATCGTGGATGGATACGGTGAGCTGAAACCTTGGGTAGCGGCGGCCGGCACTTCGATCGCCGTCGGGTTCGAGAACGAAACTGCCGCATGCGCGGGCGCGTCGAGCGTGAGCCCGACGAACATCACCGCGAGAAGGAGCGTGACGCGCATGGTGGTCGCCAGCCTATCACGCTTCCAGCCTTCGCTGGCTCGATTCAAGGGAGTGATGATAAGGTGGAACGCGATGCTCCTCCTTCGCTCGGCGGTGGCTGCCGCCTCGCTGCTCGTCGTCGCCCCGCAAACGGCTCTCGGGCTCGATCTGACCGCGCTCTCGACGGTGGTCTCGGGAGTCGATGTCCCAGCCGCTTTGATGGGCGACTCGCTGACCCTCGCCGCGAGCCCCGACGGCGCGAATGTCTATGCGGCGAGCGGAGGTGCCGACGCGATCCTCGTGTTCGAGCGCGGTCCGCTCTCCGGCGGGCTCTCGCTCGTGGATAGTGAGCAGGATGGAGTCGGCGCAGCAGACGGTCTGGCCGGCGCGCGCGACGTGATCGTGAGCCCGGACGGCGAGCACGTCTACGTCGCAGGTCGCGACGACGGCGCGATCGCGGTCTTCGCGCGCGACCCATTCAGCGGCGCACTCGACTTCCTCGAAGTCGAGAAAGACGGGGTCGGTGGCGTCACCGGCCTCGCCGCGCCGAACGACGTCGCGCTCTCTCCTGGCGGCGAGCACCTCTACGCGGTCTCGAGTGGATCGATCGCCGCCTTCTCGCGGGGGGCGAACGGGCGGCTCTCTTTCGTCGAGTCGCTGAGCGAGGCGGCCGATGGCATCGACGGACTCGCCATCGCCGAGAGCGTGCTCGTGAGCCCGGACGGAAGGCACGTCTACGTCGCCGCACGCGGCGAAGGCGGGAAGATCGCGATCTTCTCCCGCAACGGCGGATCGGGCGCGCTCACCTTCGCCGGGATCTTCGCGAGCGGCGACGGCGGGTCGTCGAGCCTGGACTTGATGAGGCAGCTCACGGCGACGCGCGACGGACGCTTCCTATACGCCGCGGCATCACTCTTGGTCTGGTTCTCGCGGGACGCGGATACCGGTCTGCTGAGCTTCCTCGCGGAGACGGGCACCTTGGGGTTGACCGCTGCGTTCGCACTCTCGCGAGACGACTCGCAGCTCAGCGTCGCCTCAGTCGACGTCGGGGGCCAGTTCTGCCCAGTCCTCAGTGCCTTCGACCGAAACGCGGTGACCGGCGATCTGTCATTCGATTCACGGTTCTTCTGCCAGGGCGCGCGAGGCGGCTCCACGACTGGCGACAACGTGCTGTGGATCGAAGATCACCTCTACGAGGCGGGTAACCCAGTCAACGGTTCTTCTACGGTGATCGCCATGCAGGTGATCGAACCCTTCGAGTATCGGGAGCACGAAGCCGACGGGGCGAACGGCGCGACGGCACTCGACGGGGCGACGGCGGCGGGGGTGAGCGGAGATGGCGCACACGTCTACGTCGCGGCGCGATCGGAGAACGCGATCCAGGTTCTGGCCCGCGACGCGACGAGCGGCGACCTCGATCCACTGAGCGCGGTGCGCGACGGCTCGGGCGGCGTCGACGGGCTGAGCGGTGTCGCCGATCTCGCGGCTACATCCGATGGAAAGCATCTCTACGCCGTGGCCGCAACCGACGACTCCGTCGCCGCCTTCGCGCGCAACGCCTCGACCGGCGCGCTCACCTTCGTCGAGATCGAGAAGGACGGCGTCGGTGGCGTCACGGCGCTCAACGGCGCGAACGGCGTCGTCGTGAGCCCGAACGGCGCGCACGTGTACGCGATCGCGGCGGGCGACTCGGCGATCGCGTCTTTCTCGCGCAATCCGCTGAGCGGCGCGCTGACCCTGGTCGATCAGGACGCGGGCTTGTCGCAGCTCAGCCTCGTCGCAGACCTTGCGATCAGCCCGGACGGCGCGCATCTCTACACCGCCGCGCCGTACGAGCAGCGGGTCGGGATCTTCGGGCGCAACGCCAGCACGGGTGCCGTGACACCGCTCCCGCCGTTCGACCTCGGCGCCACCAGCGTCGCCGGGCTCTCAGCCGTCGCGGTCAGCCCGGACGGGCGCAGCGTCTACGCGACGGAGAGCTTCGCGAGCACGGTGCTCGCGTTCGCGCGCGACCCAGCGGATGGAAGCCTCGAACTCCTGGATCAGTACTCGGGGCCGAGCGGCTCCTGGCCGGGCGTTACGGTGACTCCCGACGGCCGCTTCGTAGTGCTTCCCAGCTCGGGAACCCCCGACGTGCTGCAAGTCTACCGGCGAGACGGGGATTCGGGGCGTCTCGCATACGGCGGGGCAGTACACACCTCCATGATCCCCGGCGATCTCGAAGCGGTGGCGATCTCTCCGGACGGGAGAAACCTCTATGCGACCTCCCGCAATGGCGACGCCGTCGCGGTGTTCGCGCCCGAGCCCGGCGACGCATCGC